>CAYMUZ010000230.1:0-14094 GCA_964393875.1 uncultured bacterium
CGAGCTCCTTCTTTTTCGGCAGACTTTGAAGACTTGGCGCTGGAGGCATGCGCCTGCACTAGGGGCTGCTGATGACTCACCGCCTCGACCAACGCCGCATGCAAAGCAGCCTGCTGAACAGGTTTGACCAAACAGACAGAAATTCCCAGTTCCTTGGATCGAGCGATGTCGCCGGCTCGTTTATCGGAAGTCACCATCATCAGAATTCCACTGGCCGGAAACTCTTTTTTGATCTGCTCAGCGATTTCAAAACCATCCATCGTCGGCATGCATCGGTCGAGCAGTAAAAAGTCATAGGTTTTTCCCTGCATAATAATCTGCCTCAAAAGTTCAAGCCCCGCGGATCCGCTCTCAGCTTCATCCACTTCCAACCCCCAGGAAGAAAGCGTGTGGCGAAGAATGCGGCGGTTTGTTTCGTTGTCGTCGATCACAAGCGCTTTGCGGCCGCGCAGATCCGCGGAAGCCAGCACTTCCTTTTGTTGAGAAAGCATCATGCCCTCAGGAGATTCTCCCAAATAAAGGTCAAACACAATGGCCGTTCCCCGCCCAAGTTGGCTTTCGGCCCGAATTTGACCTTCCATCAACTGAATGAGCTTGCGGCAAATGGCGAGGCCCAGGCCAGTGCCCCCATACTTACGGGTGGTGGAGGCGTCTCCCTGTGTAAAACTTTCAAAAATCGCGTTCATCTTCTCCGAAGCAATTCCGACCCCTGTATCTTTGACCGTGAAGTGCAAGTGAACTTTGCCTTTGGGAGCCTCTAAGCGTTCGAGCCGCAGAGCCACTTCACCTTTTTCGGTGAACTTAATGGCGTTGCCCACCAAATTAGTTAAAATTTGCCGAATTCGATAGGGATCCCCCTGCGCCACAATCGCCGCCTCAGAAATCGTCTGACAAATCAGCTCAAGTCCCTTTTCATGCGCGCGAATCGCCATCATTTCCATCGTCTTCTCGGCAAGATCTCCGACATCAAAATCAACTTTCTCAAGTTCGAGATGGCCGGCCTCCACTTTTGAAAGATCTAAAATGTCATTGATCAGGTTCAAAAGAGCTGTCCCTGCACTACGGATAATACGCACATAATCGCGCTGAGGGTCAGACAGGTTTTCGGACCAAAGAACATCCGACATCCCTAAAATGGCATTCATGGGCGTGCGAATCTCGTGACTCATGCTGGCCAAAAATTCACTCTTCATCCGGTTGGCAGTCACCGCTTGCTGCTGCGCCTTGCGCAGCTCCTCCTCCGCTTTTTTGCGTTCCCCCACTTCTTTGACCAGGGAATCCCGCGAAACGGTCGTTTCTTTAAGGTTATGAATCATTCGGTTAAACGCATCGGACAAATGCGCCAATTCATCGGCCGTTCGAATTTTAATCTCTTCCGGCATGCCCCCCTCTCCTACTTTCTCGGTTGCGGCAAGAAGGCGTTTCAACTGCCTGACAAAAAAAGTGCTTAGAACCCCGATCAGCGCCAATACCCCCGCCATAAAAAGCAAAATAACGCGAAGCATCTCTGCCTGTCCGTGTTTAACCTCCGCGAGAATTCTCTTGGGGGAAAAAACCATCACCGCATAACCGATTTTTTTTGTGGTGTCAGACGGGCCGTTAAAAAATTCGAGCTCCGCGGCGAACGCCCCAGTCGTCGTGTAGATGGGATAAGTGCGGATATCGACTTTGCCCCAACGGGCCAAAGATTCGATGAAGGATAGATGCCCGGACCGGCTTCGCTTAAACGCACTATCTAAGAGGTACCCGAGAGCGCGCTGATCGACCTCCTTTGTCCGGCCCGAAAGAAGGTTACCGCGCAGATCCATCACAAGCGCCGCCAAAATGTCTTTTTCCCTCAGGGTGCCATTCACCACTTTATCCAGGGAGCCTTCATCGGCCGTCAATGTCCCATATTCGGCTTGGTAGGCAAAGGTTCGGCCGATTGCATCCATGCGCTCTATGGCCTCATGCGATAAAAGACGCTGGTGGTAGCCGGACAAGTACACGGCACACATGCCTGTAAGCGCGGACATAACCGCGAAACTGAGCAGCAGGGCCTTGGCGCGCAGTCCTACAAACCATTTCTGAGCACAGCACTTTTTTTTCATTATTCCCCCACAAACTCGTTAACCCTCTCCTGGGCCGTCAGAGTCAGTTTAATCCCTAAAGCCAGGGCTGTCTTTCTATTCCAAGCCACCCAAAGCGCCGGGGTTTCGGCAAAATGGTCTGCGGGTGGATTCCCTTCTAACAACTTTGCCCCGATTTGGGCAGCGGTGGCCCCATTTTGATAAAACGGTGTTGAAAGTGATAGAAGCGCGCCCGATCTAACATGGTTCGGCGAAAAAGTCACCAGGGGATACTTGCGACGCGCAGATAACAAGAAAAGCTCCTTGAGAGTCGCCGGATTGTAAAGGGCCCGATCAAGGATCATGAGAAGTGCGTCGGAGCGTGTGGAGGCCGTCTGAACCGTACTAAGAAATTCTGCTAAGGAAACGAGTGGGAAGAACTCGACCGTGAGCCCTTGGCGACCCGCGGCGGCCTCAGCTCCCGCCTTAAAATCTTGTCCGGTTTGAGGCAGAAAGATCACCGCATATTTCCCCCATTGCGGCACCAATTTTTTAAGTGTCTGAAATTGAGATGCCCACGAAATTTTTAATGGCGCACCATACACACGGGGCAGGGTTTCTTTTTGAACGGCATTTTCGACTAACGGGTCGTACATCATGGCCATGATCACAGGAAGATCGTGGGTAAAAGACAGCGCGGAGCGAGCCGCCTCGGTTCCCACTGAAAAAATCACAGCCTTCTTATAGTGCGCATAGGCTACTGCCACATCGCGGCCCTTTTCCACGTCGCCCTCTAAAACGACCGTCTGAATTTTCAAATCGGGGTACTTCCTATTCAGTGACTCCTGAATACCCCGGCCGGCTTCTTCATAGGGCGGCAGTTTACGACTGAGTAAAATGGCGGCGTGGGGTTCTTCCTCCGCGGACAAAGAGAAGGAGAACCCCACAACAAGAAATGTAAAAACAGAAAACCGAAAAACCGATTTCATGCCGCCTCACAAGATGCCGTTGTCTCTACCGCTGTCTGCTATGGTTCAAAATCTCCAGAGGCTTGCCACGAAAAGTCACGGTGAGAAAAAACAAACGTGGCACTTGAACGAACTGCGCCTCAAAATGATCGGAGCCCACTAAATTATTCGCCACAAACGCAACCTCAAGGCGGTCTGCCCATAGCGACTTCGCGACGCGCAGATCCAGGCGCATGTTCCTTTTAATGTGAAAAGATTCCAGGCTGAATCCGCCTTCCGTGTAATCGGTGTATCCATCCGTAAAGGC
This sequence comes from uncultured bacterium, assembly GCA_964393875.1. Classification (GTDB taxonomy): domain Bacteria; phylum Omnitrophota; class Omnitrophia; order Omnitrophales; family Aquincolibacteriaceae; genus JAHFHB01. Next base: position 3,324 of record CAYMUZ010000230.1, read on the forward strand.
AATATTGGTATTGAATGAAAAACCCTCGAGCCAGGGGCGCTTGGGCATACTGCCTTTTTTAAAATTCACAAGCGTGCCAAAAGAGGCTTTGTGGTTGGCAATCGCATCTTCAAAACGGCGAGAGATCGGTGAATTTTGATTATCCAGAATTCGCCCGTACGTGTAATTGGCAAATCCTTGAAACCAGGGGGTCAGGTGATATTTGACTCCGTTTTCGACTCCATAGCTTCGCGCATCCACCCCATTATTAAAGGAGGAGGTCGCCACCGCTTGATCTGGCACACTCACGAGATGAATGAGATCACCGTAATCGGCAAGGTAGGTATCGCTATCCACAGATAATCGCCCCTTGAAAAAAAGACCGGAGTAGCCAACCTCGTAAGAATCCACCCGCTCACGCCTGAGGCCCTGATTCCCCAAAAGCTGAGAGGTCGTCCCCGTATCCGCAGGCGTAAAGGACGTAAAATATTCTTCGAGAAAACTCGGTAGACGATAGGCTCTGGCATACGTCCAGCGCAATTCATGATTATGCACCGGCGCATAAAGCAGTGAAACGCGCGGAGCCCACTGGGGATTTGAAAGAAACTGAGAGTCTTCCAAACGCAGACCCGCCGCCAGCGTTAGACGATCAAGTCTGGGTCGATTCTGGAGCAAAATAAATTTCTCATTGGCAAAAACTGAGTAAAGATAATCTCGCGTGACCTGTGCCCGCCTCGGCGGAAATTGATGGCGCACAAGCAGAGATTCGACGGAGTTTTGACGGTAATTCCCTCCGAAAACTGTCGTACTTCTCCCCTCCAACTGTGAAAGAGTATCTTGAAACTCCGCGTCATATTGAATTTCTTTATGATCGCGATCCGCGAGGCCTTGACTTAGTTCTTTGGCGTCCTGTTTAAGACTCCAGCGGTAAAATTGAAGTGTGGCTTTGTGGTTTTTACTGAACTCATGATTAAGCCGCCATTGGTGCGCATTAAAAAGATAAGTGCGTTTAAACGCATCGCCAAAAGTGACGCTCCGATCCACGGGCCCCTGGCTATGCGGCCCGTAATCAATTCCGAAAAGATATTCCAAATTCGTGGCATCGCTGAGAGTATAACGCGTACGGCCATTGACGGCGTGCACATGACGCGCATCTTCAAACTCTTTCCCGTTGTTATCCCCATACCCCTGGGACTGATCCGCGCTATAGCCCAGCCGCATATCCAATTTGCCATATCCGCCCAAGTCCTGCGACAATCCGGATCGCCCCGTAAATTCATGCCGGCTGCTGCTGCCGTAAACGTACTTCGCAAGCACCTCGTGGGTTTTCTCCGGGGATTTAGTTGTAATGTTGATCACCCCATTAAAAGCATTGAAACCATAGAGCGTATCGTTCGGCCCACGACTGATTTCTATTTTTTCAATATCTTCAATCTGCAGCGGCAGTGTTTGCCAGCTCACGCCGGAAAAAAGCGGGGTATACACACTCATGCCATCGACTAAAACAAGCATACGGCGGCTCAGGCGCTCATTAAAACCTCGTGCGGTCACCCCCCATTCACGACCGCTGAAGGCCGTGACATCCATCCCAGGGACAAAACGAAACGCATCGGGCAGGTCCACCACCCCCCAATTTTTAAGATCTTCGCCCGTAATTACCGTCATGGCCGCCGGGGCTTCGATCAGCGGTTCTTCGATTCGATTAGCAGAATAGACAACGGGAGAAACCTCTTCAAAAAGCGCAAACTCCAAAGGTTCTGCTGCGGGGGCGGCTGATGCAAGCAAATGAAACCCCGCACTGAACCAAAGCAGAGCCCCAACCCCTGAAAGGATCCCTCGTTGAGAAATAGATTTTGTCATTGTCCTTTCTATCGGCCCGAATCACAGTCGGCTAAAGGCGCGAAACTATTGCAATAGGGCGAGCCTTCGGGGTTTTAAAGGTCACAATCAGCGGGCAAACTGGCCGTAGGAGTTACCCTCCGGCTCGGGGTCTCGTTGTTTCGTAGAAACTTTGAGGGTGCGGAAATTGGGGCGGCCTGTACGAAAGTAGCTGATCAAAAGCAATGTTGGTATTTTTGGAAATTTGCCTGCGCTCATGCCGTGGATAAGTTTATCAAGACCGCCGCGCACGCTGAATTGCTTGCGGCGGTACGGTCGGTGCGCGACCAACGCATCAAACACATCGGCTACCGCCACCAAGCGTGTGTAGTTACTTAATTTTTTAATTCCTTTGGGGTAACCATTTCCATCAAGTGTTTCGTGATGTTCATAGGCCACGCGACAGGCCTCGCGGCCGCTCGCCCCAAGATAATAATTCAAGAGCAGCAAACTGCTCGTAGGGTAAGCGCGAATCACTTTGTGTTCAATGCGGGTAAGTCGTTCCTTTTTATTGAGCAAGACGGGCGCAAGACGAACTTTGCCGATATCATGCGTCAATCCGTAAAGAAAGGCACACCGCGGATCCATGCCATAAGCCTTAAGATCCATGGCCATCCGCGCCGACAACGCCCCGATGAGTAAGAAATGCCGGTAGGTGTGTTTCGAGGTTTCACGTAGTTTTAAAATTTCATCATAGAGGTTACTCTGCAGTCTCACCGTGGCAACCATGCCCAAAATTTTCTTGTGAATACCTGACTCAGCAAACACACGCTCATAAAGTTTTTCGCGAATCACCGTCTGAACATCTGCAAGAAAAAGCGGTGCGCTGAGCCGCACTCGTTTCTTTTGGAGGCGAGCACCACAGCGGCGCACTGCGCGAATCAAGAAGGGCGTAATTTCTAAGCCGCTTGCTGCAATCAGCCGCCCCTCATTGTCTTTGAGATCAAAATCGAGTTTCATCGTCCTCCCGGGTGAGGCTCTGCAAAACAATCACATAGGCATTTGGCCGAGCCTAAATCAATTACCATGGTAGGTGCTCATCCACCGCACCGTACCGCTTTCGGAACGCATCGCCACACTGTGCGTCACCGGTCCACGGCTTGTAAAACGCACCCCCTTGAGCAAACTGCCTGTGGTAATTCCTGTGGCGACAAAGGCACACTCTCCAGACACCATTTCCTGGATATCGTAAACATGGGGATCAAAAGATCCGTCGGGTTTCACCACCTGCGCCTGAAACCCGCCGAGCAGGCATTTCATCGCGCAAGCGGTAATCACAGCCTCGGGCGCTCCACCGGTACCATACAATAGATCAATGCCGCTCTCAGGCAGGCACGTCGCAATGGCACCCGAGATATCGCAGTCCTGAATTAATTTGATGCGAACGCGCATGGCACGAAGCGTCGCAATAATTTTTTCATGACGCGGCCGGTCGAGCAGACACACCACAATATTCGAGGGATCTTTACGCGTTACAGCCGAAACAAGTTCAATGGTTCTTTCCACCGGATCGGTCAGGCTGAGTTCTAAACGGCTGGCTATTTCAGGACCGTAGGCAAGTTTGTTCATGTAGTGCGCCTCGGTCGTAAAAAGCGCGCCCATTTCCGCAACGGCAACAACGCTGAGAGCCTCAGGACCCGAAGTCACTGTGGGACGCGTACCGTCAATGGGATCGACCGCAAGGTCGTAAATCGGTTTGCCGCCAAAGGCGGCGTGCAAGCCCACAATTTCCCCTCCAAAAAGTCCGAAACTGCCGTCTTTTTTGCCTTCCCCGATTAAAATGCGGGCGGTGAAATCGATTTTATTCATACGGTCGCGCATGGCGTCTGTTGCGGCTTTATCGGCCGCAAGTTTGTCGCCCGTACCAATCCATTGCGAAGCACGAATCGCCGCGGCTTCTGTTGAACGAAGGAGATCCAAAACATGGTTAATCATTAAATCCTCCCATTCTCTTCCATGCCGCCCTATTCCACTACTTCCATAAAACTGTACACGACCCTTTGCATTTCAACCAATCTCCGGCTCTTTTTTCGTTGCAGCTGATACAAGCCGTGTATCAAGCCAATCTTCGATAAAATGAGGCAAAGGCGGTGACGGTTCTTCATAGCCCAGCGCATCGAGAATTTTGTTACAGGAGACGCGGCCTTTGGACCCCACAAACACTCCCTGAATAAACGCCTGCGTGCAAACACGGCCTTTACGGATAATCTGCTGTTCAATCACAAACCAGCGCTCGGTCCAGCCGGCCACGCGGGTCGTCAACTCGAAACTTTCAAAAAGCTTCAACGGCTTACGATAGCGCACCCAGGATCCTGCCACAATTGGCTGCCAACCCTGTTGGATCGCGGGTTTCGCAATTCCGGAGCGCAAAATCAAGTCCATACGCCCCAAATCCATAAAAGTCAGGTAGCGGCCATTATTCATATGGCCGTAAATATCCAGATCATGCGGCAAAACAAAACCACGCAGGCGCGATTCGCCCAAAAGACCGATGCGTGGCTTCGAAAAAGACGTGATCCAAACCCAAAAGGTGCGAAACCAAAGATTCATAGCCCTTTCAATTACGGCCGAAACCTTGTGAAAGTTCAGCGGGGCTGATGATAAGTTCGTCTTTGACCCCACTGTTCAGGCTGAACCCTAAATTGTGCGAAAAAAGTGCTTCCGCAGAATTCGCAGCTCTTCGATCGACTCACGAATATCGTCAAGGGCCCGGTGGGCGCTTTGTTTCTTAGGCAGTATTTTAAGTTCTTTCTTTGGATACCAGCGCTGCACCAACCCTTTCACAGTGCTCACATCCATAATCCGGTAGTGTAAAAACTCATTGAGAGCGGGCATGTACCGCGTCATAAACCGACGATCGTGATGCACGCTATTACCACAAAGCGGCGACGATTTCCCCACACAGTGACGTTTTAAAAAAGCCAATGTCCTTTTCTCAGCCTGACCCACACTAATCTTTGAACGCCGCACCGCTTCGATAAGCCCCGATTGACCATGTTGCTTCTGGTTCCACTCGTCCATCCCTTTCAGCAAGCTCGCCGGTTGATGGATCACTAAGGTGGGTCCTTCAGCCAAAATATTTAATTCACCGTCAGTCACAATGGTGGCCATCTCTAATATTCCTTCCCGTTCAGGATCAAGACCGGTCATTTCCATGTCCACCCACACAAGATTTTTTTTAGACGGTCGCTGAACCATGATTTGCCTCCACAATTGCATCGGGGTTGGTTTCGATTCTTTCAAATGAGAACGGGGTCATAACGAGGGGGCAGTATAGCAGTCTCAACATGAAAACAAAAATGAGACGCGCTTCAAAACCCAGCTTCTTTCAGGAGCTGCCGCACTAATTCGCGCGGAAAGCCCACAATGTTGGAATAGGAGCCCTGCACACGGCGCGCAATGCGCGGCCCCCCCTGAATGGCGTATCCGCCGGCCTTGTCATACGGATTGGAATTCTGGACATAAGCCAGGCGCTCCGCAGCAGACATTTTCTTGATACGAACACGCGAGCGGGTGGCGGATCGAGTCAAAATACCTGTTTGACGGTCCCAGAGAGACACACCGGTGATAACCTCATTCACCCGGCCGGAAAGAAGATGGATCATAGCCAGCGCTTCCTTTTTTCCACACGGCTTGCCGAGAATCTTCCCTCTGCAAGCCACCACCGTATCCGCGCCCATCACAAACCGTGCCGTTTTAGGCACAACCGCGTGACGAGCCTTGCCTTCTGCGTGGCGCAAAGCCAGTTCCACCGCAGAAATCCCAGCAATCATGCGCTCTTCATAATGCGATGGAACCACACGGAATGGGACTCCCATGCGCGTTAAAATCTCACGCCGACGAGGCGACTGTGAGGCAAGATAAAGAAGGTTCGGCCCGGATCGCATACGGCAAATGCTATCAAAACGACACTGCAGCGTCCAGCGTCCGTACATTACAGCGGACCTCCCCCGATCGTCTCCTTGACCATTGTCCTCAGTTTTTGTACACTTTCCGTGGACCGTGGTCGATACAGACTCAGCTTTCTTTTATACCGTTGCGACTTTGGTAGTTTTTTATTTTGTGCCCCGGAAGAAGTTGTCACCACCGCCCTTTGCGCTGGAGCACAAACCGGTCAGGCTTCGAGGAAATGTCTGCACTGGCCAGGAAGAAAGGTTATCCATGGAAAAACTTTACGGTTTTGGCTTACCCGCAGATATTTCAGTCCACGGCCCCGCCATTGACCGGCTTATTTTCGCCATCCATCTTTTCATGATTGTCATCTTCACGGGTTGGCTGCTTTTTATGATTTATTCACTGATCCGGTTTCGTGCGCGGCCCGGACACAAATCCGAGTATCACACAAAACACTTTAAAGCCCCTACCTATCTCGAAGTCTTTGTTGCTGTTTTTGAAGTGATCCTGCTTGTCGGGTTTTCCTTTCCGATCGTTCAGCAGGTACGCAATGAGATGCCGGCTAAAAACAAGTCCTTGGAAGTTCGTGTCGTTGCCGAGCAGTTCGCCTGGAACATTCATTATCCAGGCGCCGACAAGGTTTTTGGCCGCGTCAAACCCGAACTCATGAGCACGGATAACCCCCTCGGTCTTGACCCCGCAGACCCGGCTGGCCAAGATGACATCACGACGATCAATCAGTTGCACATTCCGGAGCATCAACCGGTCATTGTTCACCTCACGTCCAAAGACGTGATTCATAGTTTCTTCCTGCCCGTGATGCGCGTGAAGCAAGACGCCATTCCCGGACAGGAAATCCCACTCTGGTTTGAGGCAAGAAAGACAGGGGAATTTGAAATTGCCTGTGCCCAGCTCTGCGGGCTCGGTCATTATCGGATGCGCGGTTTTTTTTCAGTTCATACCAAAGAAGATTTTGAGAAGTGGATTGCGGAAAACACGAAAAGGCCGGAACCTGCAGCCCCTGTGGCCCCGGAGAAGGATATTACCGCATGAGCCATCACGATCATTCGCATGATCAGCCCCAAAATCACGACCTGCCTTTCTGGCAGAAGTACATTTTTTCCGTTGATCACAAGGTGATCGGAATTCAGTACGGAATCACCTCTCTGTTTTTTCTCTTTTTTGGTTTCGCCCTGATGATGCTCATGCGCTGGCAGCTGGCCTATCCCGGCCAGCCCCTGCCGTGGGAATGGCTGGCAAATCTCTTCAGCGACAAACAAATGGCTTCAGGCATCATGCTCCCCGAATTTTATAATCAGCTCGGAGCCATGCACGGCACCATTATGATCTTCCTCGGCGTAGTGCCGCTTGGGGTCGGCGCATTCGGCAACTACCTGGTGCCCCTGCAAATCGGGGCTCCGGATATGGCTTTCCCCAAGCTGAATGCGGCCAGCTACTGGTCTTACCTCGTAGGCGGCATCATCATGCTTCTCAGCTTGTTTATTCCTGAAAGCGGCTCCGCCCAATCCGGCTGGACGTCTTATCCGCCACTCGCTGACATTGCTTCGAACGGCCAGACCTGGTGGCTCATCGGCATGATCTTTTTAATCACGTCTTCCCTTTTAGGCTCGATTAACATCATCGTTACGATTGTGCAGCTGCGCGCGGATGGACTCACATTCAATCGCCTGCCCTTTTTTGTTTGGGCTCAGCTCGTCACCAGCTTCCTGCTTCTCTTGGCCTTTCCGCCGCTTGAAGCTGCGGGCGTATTGCAACTCATGGATCGTGTTTTAGGAACCAGCTTTTTCTTGCCTTCCGGGTTAGTGGTAAGCGGTGAAATAATCAAAGCGGCCGGCGGCGGAAACCCGATTCTTTGGCAGCATCTTTTCTGGTTTCTCGCGCATCCCGAAGTTTACGTACTCATTCTGCCCGCCATGGGCATTGTGACCGAAATCATGGCCACCAATACCCGCAAACCCATCTACGGCTACAAGGCCATGGTTAACGCCACCGTTTTTCTGGGGTTCATGTCGTTTGTGGTCTGGGCGCATCATATGTTTCTCACGGGCATGAGCACCAAGATGAGCAGTTTCTTCCAGATCACAACCATGATTATTTCCATTCCTTCAGTCATTATTTTGACGACTCTGATCTTAACGCTTTGGGGCGGCTCCATTCGCTTCAACACCCCAATGCTTTTTGCCGTCGCCTTCCTCCCCATGTTCGCCATCGGCGGACTGACGGGGCTGCCGCTGGGATTAACCGCTTCCGATATTCACCTGCACGACACCTATTACGTCATCGGGCATTTCCATTATGTGGTGGCGCCGGGCACTCTTTTCGCGCTTTTTGCGGGAATTTATCACTGGTTCCCAAAAATAACCGGTAAGCGCATGTGCGAAGTGCTTGGGAAAATTCATTTCTGGCTTTCATTTATATTCATCAATGGGGTTTTTCTTCCCATGTTCAGCCTGGGGCTGGCCGGTGTCTCACGCCGGCTTTGGGATCAAACGCAGTATGCGCACGCCCAGCCGACGCAGCCTCTCAACGTGGTGATTTCCATTAGCGCCTGGTGCTTGGGCCTGGCTCAAATCCCTTTCATTCTGAACTTCTTCGGAAGCATTTTCTTCGGCAAAAAAGTAGAAGACAATCCGTGGCAATCCACCACGCTCGAATGGGCCGCACCGTCACCTCCGGGGCACGGCAATTTCGTAACGCCGCCTGTCGTCTACCGTGGGCCTTATGAATACAGCGTTCCGGGTTCACAACATGACTTCTCGCCCCAGCACCTGCAGGGAGGAAATTAATATGTCGGCCGAAATCCGTTATATCTCAAAACCGCATCCCGTCACCGGCGTCACTAATTCCAAATTGGGAATCTGGTGTTTTCTTGCTTCAGAAATCATGCTCTTCGGTGGGTTGTTCTCAGCCTACATTCTGCTGCGTAACGGCGTCACCCACTGGCCGCATGGCTCGCAGATTTTGAATGTTCCTCTCGCAACGCTCAACACGATGCTGCTCATCACTTCCAGCGTGACCATGGTCATGAGTTGGGCGTCTTTGGCCTTGAACAACTTCGCCAATTACCGCAAGTTTATGTCTGCAACAATCCTTTTGGCCTGCGGGTTTTTAGTCGTGAAGGCCTACGAATACGGAATGAAATTTGAACACCACCTGTTCCCAAGTAAAAATAATTTTCTAGGCATCTATTTCACGATGACGGGGCTGCACGTTTTGCACGTCATCGGGGGCATTGTCGTAAACACCTATCTCCTTTTTCCAGGAAGTAAGATGTGGAAGGAAAACCCGGAGCAATTCATGGGGCGTGTGGAAGCCGCCGGGCTTTACTGGCACTTTGTGGACCTGGTCTGGATATTTCTTTTTCCAACCCTTTATTTGCTGTAGCGGAAGGGAGAGCCTGATGAGCCACTCTGTTGAGGAAGTAAAAAAACATGTCCGTGTTTATATTGTCGTTTTTGCAGCGCTGGCCGCCTTAACCATTATCACCGTAGCCGTTTCATACCTGCACCTGCCCACCCCCAAAGCGGTGGCGGTGGCACTTTTTGTTGCAAGCATCAAGGGCACCCTGGTGGCGGCTTATTTCATGCACCTCGTGTCTGAGAAAAAAATCATCACGTCTATTCTAATTCTCACGGCTTTTTTCCTAGTCACCCTGCTCGTTCTCCCATCGATTCGCTAACCGGCAAGGGAGAGACTATGTCCCTCAAAGCATTTCATGTTTTCTTCATCTCGCTTTCCATTGTGTTGCTGTCCGGATTTGCTTACGGCGAGTTGAAAATTTTCTCGGCGGCCGGGAGCACTGGTGCATTGGGATGGGGCTCTCTCTCACTCGGCTTCGCCGTACTTCTCGTAGTTTATCTGGGTTGGTTTATTAAAAAATCAAAACAGCTCCCGGCATGAAAAGTCACACATTCGAGAGAAAGTCTATCTTCCTAGCTACCTCAGCTTTACTTCTTTTGCCGCACTGCCCAATCTCCTGGGCCTGCGCGGTTTGTTTTGGGAACCCCGATTCTTTGCAAAGCAAAGGTGTCGTGGCGGGCGTCTTGCTGCTTCTCGGAGTGACCGTTTTCGTCCTCGGCGGGGTGGGCTTCACTTTTCTTGGCTGGGCGCGAAGAGCTAAAATCTTAGATCAAGAAAAATCGAGTGTTAGCTGAGCCCGTCTGTTTCGGGATGACTTTTACGACAAATTAAAATCAATTCCTCGGCAAGCCCGGCATGCATACGTTCTTCGCGAACCAACGTTCGAAGCGCTGCAATCGTGGGATCGTCTGCCGGAAATTCAAGCAAACAGTCATCCAGAACTTCCTGATAGGCCCAGGCCGCTTCATTTTCTGCCTTTTTAATTTTCTCAAAGCGCAATAGCCAGAGAGTTTTTAGATAATCAGCGCGCATTAAGTTTTTCCCCAAGATGCTCAATGACTGTTTGTAAAAGTTTTTTATGCTGTTCGCTGTCTTTCATCATGCGGTCAAAAATTTTAATCACACGTGCGCGATCCGAAGCACTAAAAAACTCCAACTCATCTTCGCATTGGCAGTGAAGACGAAAAAGATTAATACCCACATCTTCTTCCTCGACCTCTTCCAGCAAATGCTTGATATGTCTTTGAATGCGCTCAGAATCCATTGAATCGGTCTTCCCGCCGTAGCTTACACACAGCACATGGTGCGCGCAAGTTCATCGGCTTTCTCACTGGAAACTAGTTTTTCAACCAATGTCAGAGCAAATTCCATTGCGGTTCCTGGCGCGCGGCTGGTGACGCAGTGCTTATCGATCACCACGCGATCCTCCGAGTACACACACCCGGCCAAATCCTTTTCAACACCGGGATAGCTTGTCAAACGCAGGCCCTGAATCAACCCCGCCTCTTTTAAAATCAACGGCGCGGCGCAGATGGCGCCGATCAGTTTCCCCTTTTGATTCATGCGGTGAACCCATTCGAGCACACGGGAATCAGCGCGCAAATGATCGACTCCGGGCTGTCCTCCGGGCAGGACCAGG
>CAYMUZ010000231.1:0-2999 GCA_964393875.1 uncultured bacterium
CGCCTTGAAATTACGCGCGCGCTCGTTACCAACCCCTCCTTGATTCTTCTGGATGAGCCTTTCAGCGGTGTTGACCCGATCGCGGTTTTCGAAGTCCAACAAATTTTAAAACGGCTTAAAGAACAGGGCCTGAGTATTTTATTGACGGATCATAGCGTTCGGGAAACACTTGCCATCACGGATCGTGCTTACATTATGTATGAAGGCAAAGTGGAAGTCTCCGGCAGTTCTCATTTTCTGGCTACGGACAAAAAAGCGCGGGAAATATATTTGGGTGAGCGGTTCGTGTTGGCGTGATTTGCCGCGGGAGTGCATCATCGTCATTGACAACAGGAGGAATGTGCTGAATGAAGATTCACGAAGTTTTGGATAAAAAGGCAATTAAAGTTGGTTTGGACGCGACAGACAAAGAAGGTGTTTTAAAAGAACTGGTCCATGTGCTGGCAGCGGTCAGAAATATCGGTGATCAAAAGGGAATTGTGAAAGCTTTGATCGAACGCGAAAATTTGGGATCGACCGGCATTGGGCAGGGCATTGCGATTCCACACGGCAAGACGGACAAAGTGAGCGATCTTGTGGCCGTTATGGGAATCAGCCAGAAAGGCGTCAATTTCGATGCGCTCGATGGAGAGCCGGTATTCATCTTTTTTCTTCTGGTCACACCCAAAGACTCATCGGGACCCCATTTGAAGGCGCTCGCGCAGATATCAAGACTCCTGCGCGACGGCTATTTCTGCGAACTCATCCGGAAGTGTAAAACTTCAGATGAAGTGCACGAGCTCATTAAAAACGAAGAAGACAAGAAGCACTAGTGGAGCGTCAACCTTAAATTTAACACTTCCAATCGAAGACGCCCACAGTACCGCGAACCCATACATCATCTGATGTCTTAGATACCAGAGAGCAGTTGCCAGTAACCAGTAAATCTGGTTACTGGTTTCTTAGGTCACTTGAACTTATCGGACAAGGTACTAGTCGTTTTCTTTTGAACGCTGCCATATGAGCTATCCAACTGTCCAACAACTTTTTGAAGGCATGAGGGAGCGCCTTAAATTAACCCTCATTACGCCGAGCGTTTCTCTGACTCGTAAGATTCATTCTGCGGAGATCCACAGGCCGGGCCTCGCATTTTCCGGATTTTACGATTATTTTGCGTTTGACCGTGTTCAAGTGCTGGGCAAGACTGAAATTCGTTTTCTGAACAAACTGAAAGGCCCTGAAAGACAGAAGAATCTCTCACGCTTTTTCTCATACCGTGTTCCCTGCATTATTGTCGCAAAAAACCAGAAAGTTCCGGCTGACTTCATTGAAAGGGCCGTGCACGCAAAGGTGCCGGTTTTCCGCGCCGTTTACCGCACCTCCGTTTGCGTCAGCCAGATTACGGTTTTCATTGAAAACCTAACGGCTGAAGATACGATCATCCACGGAACGTTTTTGGATGTCTATGGCATCGGAACGCTCCTCATGGGCGTGAGCGGCATCGGAAAGTCCGAATGCGCGCTTGAATTGATCGAGCGCGGGCATCGCCTTGTGTCGGATGACGCGGTCCGGATACGGCGCGAAAGTGACGGCATTGTCGGAACGGCCAATGACATCATTCAGCACCACATGGAAATTCGCGGCCTTGGCATCATTGACATTCATGCCCTTTTTGGTGTCGGCGCGATCCGAAACCGAAAAAGAGTGACGCTTGCCGTGACGCTTGAGAAATGGACAAGGAAAAGAGAGTACGACCGCCTGGGCGTGGAAGGGAAAATCTTTCATATCCTGGGCGTGCCCGTGGCGCACTTTGTGATACCGGTGAAGCCGGGAAGGAACATTCCGATTTTAGTGGAAACCGCGGCGCTGACGCAGCGTGCGAAATTTATGGGCCATCACGTTGCAAAAGAGTTCAGCCAGTCATTGATTGAAAAAATAAAGTCGCAGAACCCAAAGCGTGCCGCGGAAGAGCGTCTGGCGATTTAGTAGATCTGTCATTCCCGCATGCTTCTAGCGGGAATCTGACCCATCCAGGTCATCCTGAACGAAGTGAAGGATCTGATGTGTTTAGACCCTTCGCTCCCCTCCGGGCCTACGGCCCGTAGGACCGGAGGTGCTCAGGGTGACACAAATGGTGTCAGATCCCCGACACGTTTTCGGAGAGGAACATCAAGTTCCTCCCGAAAAGTGCTCCGCGCATTGAGCGCGAGCGTTAAAGCTTTCGGGGATGACACAGAAACTGGCTCTGCCAAATAGCCTTTCCTATGAAGAAAGGCCCGAGGGACTGCATGTATTTAGCGGTTTGCTGGGTTTTGCGCATGTCCTGAACCACGCGCGAAAGGGGATGAAGGTCTTTACCGACAAGGCCTAAAACGAATTCATTGTCATTTTTGTCCATGCCGTAGCAGGCGAGCCGGATGTCATGAACGAAATCAGCCTGGCCGTACGCAATGCCAATTTTGGCGTGCTCGTAGAGAATTTTACCCTGCTCTTCCTTCGGCAAAAGCTCAAATTCCGGTTTTCGCCTGAGCGGATACCAAATCGCCCATGGCCATTTTGGGTTAAACGCATTCCGGCGGGGTTTTTTCAAAAGCCAGTCTTCCAAATCTGTTTCGCGTCCGCTCGCGTAAGTCCGGCCGAACATTGTGAGTTTGGGTCTGTGTGTGAGCGAGAGGAAAGGCCCGCTTGTAAGAAGCGAACGCACCTTGCTCGTAAAATCAGCGGGGTTTTCCGACATGCACAGGAAGCCGATTCCCTGCGGGTCGTTCACGTCAAGATAAAGGACGCTTTCAAGCACACTTGATTTGACCACATCCACAATAGGCGCCGCGTTTTTACAATTTGTGAAAACCTGCAATTGAATGTAGAGCCTGCGGTCTGTCATTTGAGGGGTGCCGTTACGGGGCGCGCCTTTTTCTGAAATATCAAGCGCGCTCTGCTCTTCGGTTTGAGGATTTGGATGTGAATGAGTAGTGGTCATTTTTTGTATCATGCCCCGCGTTCAATTAATAAGCTTGCTT
>CAYMUZ010000232.1:0-10276 GCA_964393875.1 uncultured bacterium
GTGATTGCGTGCGGCGGCGCGGGTTGTTTTGAAGATTTTGAAGACGTATTTCAAAAGACGCAGGCCTCGGCGGCGGCCGCAGGCAATATTTTTAACTTTATGGAAAACGCCTACATTCGTGCGAAGAAACATCTTGTGAGAAAAGGGTGTCCCGTGAAACCGTTTGTGGAGTCGGCGGTTGAGCCGGCCCCAAATCCTAAATAAGGAGACAAAAATGCAAGCCCCCAAAATGACCTGGTGCACCCGCTGTGTTTATCCGATTATCGCGGCCACGCGGCTGACGATGGATCCCCAGGGGGTCTGCTCCGGTTGCCGCACGCATGAAGAACAGAAAACGGTAGATTGGAACCGCCGGCGCAAAATGTTTGAGCGCTTAATCGACGATTACCGTTCCAAAGACAGTTCCAGTTACGATTGCGTCATTGCGGTCAGCGGCGGCAAAGACAGCTTCTGGCAGGCCCATTTGTTTTGCAAGGAATACAGCCTCAAAGTTCTTTTCGTGTGTTATGCGGAAAATAATCACACCGATGTCGGACTGCGGAATATTCAGCGCATGAAAGATTGTTTCAAGGGAGATTTTCTGCATTTTACTCCCGAGGTCAACGTGCTGAAAAAACTCAATCGTCTTGGCATGCTCAAGTGCGGCGACCCCAACTGGCATACGCATATTGGCATCATGACCCTGCCGATCATCATGGCGGCCAAGTTCAATGTGAAGCTGTTCATTTATGGGGAGCATGGGTTTATGAACCTGGGCGGCATGCACTCGTACAACGACCTGGTGGAATTTACGAAGAAATATCGCACCGAGCACATGTGCCGGGGGTACGAGTGGTCTGATTTTTGTGAAGAAACGGAAGGTCTTAAGGAACAGGATTTTTTGTGGGCAAAATATCCGACAGACGAAGAAATTGAGCGTGTGGGTTTACGCGGGATCTTTGTTTCTAATTATTTCGGATGGAACCAGCTCGATCATCTCAAAAAGATGGAAGATCTGTACGGCTTTGAACTTTACAGCCAGCCGTTTGACCGTACGTACCGCAAGGATTCAAACCTGAATGATGTGCATGACAACGGCATTCATGATTACATGAAGTTTGTGAAGTTTGGGTACGGCAGGGCTACGGACCATGTGTGCCGCGACATCCGCAACGGGGTGTTGACGCGCGAGCAGGGTGTTGAGCTTGTGCGCGAGTATGACCATGTCATTCCGGGAGACATCGCGCGCTGGCTTGAGTATGCGGGCTGGAAGCGTTCTTATCTCGAAGAAGTCATGGATCGGTTTCGCGATCCGCGCGTGTGGACGAAAACGGAAAGCGGGCATTGGATCAAAGACAGTCTTTGGGACCCCGCGAAGGTGACAGCATGATCGACGGCGGAATATTCTACGGACGTAACCCGGCAACCGGCGCAGAACTGACCGAGTCCCAGCTTTTGAGCTGGCTCGACTCTTGCGGCATGGATGCCGCGCTGACAGTGAATTATCAAAGTATTTACTTTGATTTTCGCGAAGGCAATGAACAGCTCGCGGCTTTGGCCAAGCGCCATCCTGGAAAAATTCTTCCCGTCGCTTTTGTCCAGCCCTCCGGTTTTGATTTTTTGCGTGATCAGAATTATTTCAAGGCCTTGCGCGCACAGGGCTTTCGCGCGCTTGGTCTTTACACCCATCCCAGTTATTACGAAGTGTCGCTTGAGAGTCCGCTGGTTCAAACGATTGCGGCGCTGGCCTCGGAGGCGGGCCTTATCATTCAGCTGGGTATTCGCAACGCCGCCGAGATGGCGCAGGCGGCGGCGCACTACGGCGGCTTACGTGGCCCGGTTCTTATCCGCTGGATGAATGGCCGTGGGTATCAGTCGTATGCTGAGGCGCTGCATCTTGCGCTAAAACACCCCCAATTTTATTTTGATGTGGGTTCGTTGACCTCGACAGGATTGATCCGGCATTTTGTGCAAGCTGTGGGCGCCGGGCGGCTTTATTTTACTTCGAATTGCCCGGAATCTTTCGAATACACGTCTCATCTGCTTTTACAGTCTGCGGGTTTAAGCGCGGAGGATTTAAATCAGATTTACGGCGGGACGCTTGCGAACCTTTTTGATTTGCCTGCGGGGGGCCCACGGGCCTTCCATGCCGAGCCATGGTTAAAAAAATTCAGAGCCTTGCTCGAGTATCCCAAAATTGATACGCACTGGCACACAGAAGGGTGGAATCTTATCGAGCCGGCGAAGGGGCAAGATTTTTTTGAGCCGCAAATGAACTTCTTTGCGATCCGACAAATCATCGCATCTTCGATTCGGGCGTTAAACGGAGACCTTGAGGTGGGCAATGGGTCCCTTTTTCAGTACGCGGCATCCCACCCGCGGATTTTTGCGCTGATTGTGGTCGATCCCACCCAGCCGGAAGTTTCGCGTGCGCAGATTGAAAAGTTTGCAGGGCATGAAAAGGCGGTGGGTCTTAAAACGATTCAGGATTTATACTCTCTGCGATTGGACAACGCGGACTACGCCCCCTTGATCGAAGAGGCGCGGCGGCACGGTCTGCCGTTGATGGCGCATATTCCGGGGCTGTTAGAGGCGGCCCGCAAAAATCCGGACGTGACGTTTATTTGCGCGCACGCCACCTATGAACGCGTGAAAGCACTCTTTGGCATACCCAATATTTATTTTGATCTCGCCACCAGCCATCATGACTGGCGCGAAACCAATCTCGACAATTTTATCCGCGAAGCCGGCGGAGACCACGTGCTTTTCGCTTCCGATGCGCCCCTGATGAGTCCCGCCTGGACGATTGGGAAACTGGCCAGTCTCACGTTGCAGCCGGAACAATGGAAGAACATTTTTAACGATAACGCCCGCCGTGCTTTTCCAAAACTAGCGAATTTTCAACCTGTCGCGTTTGCCTGACACGGAGAGACCCATGCTGCATCTTGTGACTCTTTCATGCGAAGGCGCTCCGATGGCCAGCGCCTATTGGAAAAAACTAGGCGAGATGAAAGGCCTGCGCGTGACCGCCGTTCTAGAAAAAAATGCAAAACTTGCGGCCGACATCGTACGGATTTTTACGGAGCGCTTTGGCGCTCAGGCACCCCTTTTTGAAGCGCCTTCTCAATTCGGGATTGTCGAGCAGTTTATTTCGGGCGTGAATAGTTCCGAAGGGCTTGCCACAATCACCAAGTTGAAACCCGATTTAATCCTGCTGGCAGGCGCCGGCATTGTCAAAGGGCCGTTGCTTGCGATTCCTCCGATGGGGGCAATCAATTGTCATCCGGGAATTCTGCCGCGCTACCGGGGCTGTACCTGCGTGGAGTGGGCGCTTTATGAAGATCAGCCGGTGGGCGCCACCTGCCATTTTGTGACGGAAGAAATTGATGCGGGTGACATTGTCTACAAGGAGACGATGCCCATTTTTGCGGGGGATACTTATTTGCAGATCCGGCTGAGGATGTTTTATTTTCAATCAGAAGTGATGGTGCGCGGGGTCAGTCACTTTCTGGATACAAGCGCCGAGTGCGTTTCGAAGATAGAGAAATTTGACTGGAACGGGGCCCGTTATTACAAAACAATTCCGGCCGATAAAATGGAAGCAGTCCGCCGTAAACTGGTCGAGGGGCGGTATGCCCGAGCGCTTTACAAGCCATGAAGGGTCTTTGGACACTCGTGGCCTCTTCCGGCGCGGATTTGCCGTCTGAGAGTTCCGTTCTCTCCCTGCATCCCGCCGTCTCTTACGAATTGGGTCGGCAGAACAAACCCTATAAAATTCCCGAAGACTATTACCGCGAGAAATGGCTGCGTGCGGGTGAAGATACTTTTTTTGACGCGCAGCTTCTATGGTTTGACCGGTTGGATGATCTCATTCGGGACGGACTGGGGGGAGAGCCGGCGGCGGTTGGGCTGGGGCAGATTCATCACAATCGTATCAAGTATCTGGTGGATTCTGTGATTTTGCGCACTCGGATGATCGAGGCTTTTTTGCGTGCTGAAAAACCGCGGAAAATTCTGTGGGTCGAAGCTCCGTGGGAAGCCTCTTCAGAAATTTCCATTTATGATTTTGATCATCCGCAGCGTTTTAGCCAGCGTCCGCTTTTGGAGCACGCGGCTTTGATGTATGGTTTTGAACTGGAGGTTCGTGCTCCCGCGATTCTGAAAAATAAACACTCTGTAAGATCTCCCCAAAAGTCCGCTCTTAAAGAGGCTTTTGTTGAGCTGGGTTTGAAGACGGTGTTTGAAAAAATTCGTTACCGTACTTGGCAGGGGGTGAGCGGGATAGGAAATAAGCCCGTCTATTTTTTTCTCGATGCCGGAACCTGGGCCGTGGATAGCTTGATTCGGCAGGCTCTCGGCCGTGGCCGTGTCCTTCTCAAGCAAGACGAATGGATCCGTGAACCCGGGAAAAAGAACCCCGTCCCCGTGGGTGCTGCGGTTCAAAGCGGCTCACCGGAACTTTTTGAAAATCTGTTTGAAAGATTTAACGGCGGCTTTTTGATGCGCTGGATCGAAGACTATGCCCCCGCCGCCCGAGCGGTTGTGACGCCTTATTTCAGGCATTTTTTTACAAAGGTTGTGCCGGAGGTATTCCGGGAAACTCAGACAATGGAAGCGCTGATGCGGCGCGAGAAGGTGACGGCGGTGATTGCCCGCGCAAGCGCGGGGAGCAATTATGCTTCGGTGCTTTTGGCGGCTAAACGCCTGGGCGTCCCGCGTGTTTGCTTTCAACACAGCATCGGTCCCCTGGATATGAAAGACTGGGTTTGGGACGAGCTGGCATTCTTCGATCTGAATTTCGCCATGCATCCGGTGTCGCGTGATTACTTTCGAGCGCAGCAGCCCAAGCTGGGGCCCGACTGCCGCGTGCAGAGCGCTAGTCACGCATTGAGACGTCTGGCCGGCAGACGGGTATCACGGCGCCGAAAGTCGCGTGAACGCGTGTTTTATGTGCCGGCTAAACTGGCGCGCGGAGCCGCCCATTTCAACACGCCGTCTTATCCCATGACTTGGTATTTTGAGCACCAGAAGAAATTGCTCGAATATTTTTCGAAGCGGCACGAGTTTGATTTCGTTTATAAGCATTCACGATACCAGGGGTGGGCGGCAGAATCTGTGCTGCCCTGGCTTGCGCAGCAACGGTTTAAAAATATCACGGTGGTCGAAGGACCGTTTCCAGAATTTCTCGCCGAAATAGATCGAGTGATCTTTGATTATCCGTCTTCGGGCACGTTTGAATCGGCGGCCTCGCAAGTCCCTATGCTGGCGCTGGCGCACGAGTCGATGCGCGTGTGGCCGCCGATGCGGCAGCTCTTTGGAATTTCTATGGTGGATTTTGAGGATTCTGATGAGGCGATTCAGAAGATCGAGCAGTTTTTAGAGGGGCCGCCGGAATGGTTTAAGGTCTCTGTGCCGTGGGAACCTGAAGAGAATCCTTTTCGATGGATCGACTCCATGAGCGGGTGCGCGAAAACGGAGGCTCCTGCACGGAGTCCAGAGAATGTCTAAGCCCATGGATTCAACGAAAAAAGAAATCCTCAAGCAGGCTGGGGTGTATTCGGTGGGCACCCAGCTCACTCAGCTTATCACGCTGGCAGCGGCTGTTTTGTCACGGCGTTTTTTGGGGCCGACACAGACGGGCATCTGGGCGACACTGCAGATTTTGGTCGA
This sequence comes from uncultured bacterium, assembly GCA_964393875.1. Classification (GTDB taxonomy): domain Bacteria; phylum Omnitrophota; class Omnitrophia; order Omnitrophales; family Aquincolibacteriaceae; genus JAHFHB01. The sequence goes on from CAYMUZ010000232.1 coordinate 5,650, forward strand.
CTATTCCAAATACGCAACGCTTGGCACGATGGACGCCGCGTCGCGTGAAATTCCTCTTCGCATTGGCAAGGGAGATTTGCAGGGAGCCGACCGGGTAAAAAATCTCACGTTTACGTTTGTGATCGTGAGTGCAGTGGGAATTTCCTCGTGTGTGGCGTTGGCCGCTTTTTTGATGCGGCACCACCTTCGCCCCGAGGTCACCTACGGGCTCTATTTTGTCGCGGGGGTTATTTTTCTTCAGCGTATCAACAATCTTCTTGTGGCCATGCTGAGGTGTTACAAAAAATTCCAGGCCGAGGCCGGGTTCATGATCGTTTCGGCGCTGGTCAATGCGGTGCTGGTGGCCATGCTGACGTTTCATTTCAAAATTTACGGGTTTATCTGGGCGCTCATTTTCAGTTTCATGTTCAATATTGGTTTTTTGGCTGCCCGCAACCGCTATGATTTCCGGTGGGATTTGGACTCTGAGAAACTAAAACCGTTGATGCGCTATGGCCTGCCGCTCATGCTGATCGGCGTGATGACGACCCTGTTTAGAAATATCGATAAAATGATGATTGCCAAACTGCTGGGTTTTGAATCGCTCGGATTTTATAGTGTCGCGCTGATGGCCTGTTCTTACATCAGTAACTTCTCAATCTCGGTGGCGATTGTGCTTCTGCCGCATTTGCAGGAGCGCTTTGGCAGACAGCAGAATCCACGAGACCTTGAACCCTACCTTTTTAAATCCACCAAGGCGTATGCTTTGACACTGCCGGTGATGATTGGGCTGGCTTGGTTTGGCGTGCCCTTCGGAGTCGCGTTGTTTCTCCCGAGATTTTCTGCGGGGCTCGGAGCAATGAAAATTTTGACGCTCAGCCTTTTTTTTATCGCACAGACCCAGCCTTACCACGATTTTTTAATTACGATTAAAAAACACTGGCTTCTGATCCCGCTGATTTTGCTTTCCTCAGGGCTGGCCGCGGCGGGCGATTGGGTTGCGGTGCGCGCTGGCTGGGGGATTGAGGGGGTTGCCTGGGTGAGCGTGACCGCTTTTTTTCTAAATTTTGTGTTTGTGTATGTCACGGCCGTCCGTTATTTTACACAGGCGAAAGCCGCTTTGCGGCATTTCACGAAAACGCTGGCGGTGTTCGGGTATTTTTTAATCATTGTGGCGGGCCTGACCCGATGGATCTCGCCGGCGGTACTTGTTTCTACTTCCGGCTGTGCAGGGGCTTCTCTTCTCTTTCTGCTGGCTTGCACGCCTTTTTTCTGGATTCTGAATCGTGAATTCCATTTTTTCGAGCTGATCAGGGGAAAGATTTTAAAAACAAAATGAAAAAAGCCTTGATTGTCATTCCCACTTACAACGAGAAAGAAAACATCCGGGAAATGATTCCCATGATCCGGCAGGTTCAGGCGCCGGGCTGGGAAATCGAAATTCTGGTAGTGGATTCCAACTCCCCGGACGGGACGGGGACACTTTTGGAATCGATGAAGGTTTCGACTCCGGGTTTGCACGTCTGTCATCAGACGCACAAGATGGGGTTAGGCAGGGCGTATCTGGACGGCTTTCGCTATCTGGAAGACAGATTGGGGGGGCGCTATGAGGCCGTCTTTACCATGGATGCGGACTTTTCGCATCACCCGCGCTACCTGCCGGCCATGCTCGATAAACTGGAGGAGTGCGATCTTGTGGTAGGGTCACGTTACATTGCCGGGGGCCGTCTTGAGAACTGGCCGTGGGATCGCAAGGTGCTCAGCCGCTTTGCCAATTTTTATGCCAAGACCCTGACGGGTGTTCCCGTGCACGATTTAACCGCCGGCTTTCATTGCTTCCGCCGCACGACCTTGCGCAAGGTCTTAAAATTACAGCATTTGTTTATCGATTCCGAGGGCTACGCTTTTCTAATCGAGTTGAAATTCTTGACCACGTATCTTGGCTATCGCGTGGGGGAAGTGCCGATTATTTTTGCGGACCGCACCCAAGGGCAGTCTAAGATCTCAGAGCGGGTGATTCTCGAGTCGTCGCTGATTCCCTGGAAATGTCTGGGAAACCGGATCGGGTTGTGGTGGCGGAAAATCAAACGGTAGGAGCGTAGAAGGGCGTTAGGGAGTCGGGGCGGTAACCGGGGGCGCGGCGTTTGGCGGCGAAGCGGAATCCATCGAGTAAAGCACTGCCCATGATGCGCATGTTGACCGAAGATTTTCCGGCTTGCCGGCCGCGGTGGTTCGACGGCACTTCCTTGATGCGGTACTTGAGATCATAGGCTTTCACAATGATCTCCGGCAGAACAAACAGTGAGCTTGAGTCCAGCGAAATGCGGTTAAAAATATCCCGGCACCAGGCTTGAGACCAGTTGTAATCGTTGATGCGCATCTTGAAAAGAGCATTCAGCGTGAAGATGTAAATGACTGAGAGAAAAAAACGGAAAAGTCTGTAAGCGTTTCTTTGCCAGCGTACGCCGAGCACCAGATCGGCCTCCCCGTTTAAAAGCGGAGCAACAAACGCGGGCAGCTCACTGGAGTCAAACTCTTCATCGGCGCCGATGTACATGAGAAATCGTCCGCGGGCGCGGCGGATACCGTCTTTGAGAGAGGCGGTATATCCTTGGTTTTGTTCATGAATCATCAGTGTCGCAGCGGGATATTTTTGAATTTCTTTTTGTAAAACGGTGCGGGTGTTGTCGCGGCTTCCGTCTTCGATGACAAGCACTTCCGATTGCCACTCGGGATGGGCATCGAGTACGGTGTGCAGATTACGCAGCATCGTGGCAATGTTCAGTTCTTCATTGTAAACGGGAACGATGAAACTGATTTTGGGTTCGTAAGACATAGACAATCAGACTAGGCACTTCAGCGGGGCTTGTCAATATGCGTGTGAATTTTCTAACAAATTTGAAGCAAAAAGTGCTGTGGGCCATGGCCGTTTTTTTCTTGGCGGGACCCTTTTGGGTACCCTTTTTTGCGGCGATGGGCGGGCACAACTCCTTTTTTTATGCAGACATGGTGGTTTCGCTCGGAATTTCACTGACCGTGGCGCTCCTTGGCGAACTTTGGTTGCCTGAGATCTGTACGCGGCTGCCCCCCGGTGTTTTGGAGGGGCTTGTCAAACACACGGGTGTGATGCTTGGGGTCATTCTCACGACGCTTCTCGTGGTTTTGGGTGGGGTCAATCAAAGTATCTTGCATCGCTTTTTAAATTCCGCCGATGAGCACTCGTGCTATTTTTTGGCCGAATGCTTGCGTAGGGGAAAACTGCTGGTGAAGCCGCACCCGCTGAGTGAGTTTTTCAATGTGGTGCATGTGGGCAACCGCGATGGGAAGTGGTTCAGCGTGTATCCGCCCGGATGGCCGGCGCTTTGGGCCTTGGGGAGCCACTTTGGAGTGGCCGACTGGATGAATCCAATCCAAACCACGCTGGCTGTTTTTTTTCTTTTTATTTCAGTCCGTCGTATTTGGGGGGCGAGTGTGGCCTGGGCTGGAACACTGCTGATTATTTTTTCTCCGTTCTTTCTTTTTACGGGAGCCTCGTACTACTCACACGCCACCTGCCTTTTGATGATGTCGCTTTTTCTCTACGCCTTTCTTCGCTGGCAGGCGGCTGGCGATGAAACCAGCCGGTCGGCGTGGGCACTTTTGGCCGGGGCGGCGGCCGGCTACGGATTGATGACGCGCTACCTGACCATGGCCGCGTTTGCCGCGCCATTTTTATTTTGGCATTACGGGCCGCTTCTCAGGCGTAAGAGGGCGTGGCGGCGCAGTGATCTCTTTTTGCCAGTGGTGATGGGTGTTTTCATGCTGTTGATTCTGTTTCAGAACTACGCGGTCACCGGAAAACTGTTTAAAGCGCCGAATAAATACGACAAATCCTGGGAGCGTCTTGGGTTCAAACGAGGCGACTACATGCCGGGGGATGGACTGGTTTACGTTTTGACCCGTTTTTTTTATTTAATGGATTGGTATCCGCCGATTTTGATTGCGATTTTCCTGGTGGGGTGTTTGCGTCGGATGACTTATTTCTTATTCGAAGCGCACTCCCCTTGGAAAAGGACACCCTCCGACGCTCAAACAGTCCTCGGCTTCGCCAAAGGCTCCGAGAAACCTTCGCTGGAACCACTCTTGCGCGGGGCCTTTTTTTATCCCTCCATGATTTACTTTCTGTATTTCTCGTGGGGGGGAAATCAGTATGGGCCGCGCTATTGGTGGGAGGCGTTTCCTTTCCTGGGGTTTGCACTGGCGGACCAGATGCGTGTTTGGTGGCGGCAGGGTTCTGTGCCGCTGCGAAAATTTTTAACTGCGGCCGTGCTGGTGTCCCTGCCGGCGGGAGCCTATGCGTTTAACAAACAGGCCGCTTTCTTTGGGCCGGGAACGCTTGCGCGGCAGGCGCTTTACACGGCGGCTGAAACAAGTCTCAAAGAACCAGCGATCGTTTTTATTCACGGTTTTTTGGGTGACAGCATGGTGATTGCGGAAGAGGATGCCGTGCGAAACTCACCACAGTTAGACGGAAAAATATTGTACGCGCATGATTTGGGGGCTCACAACCGCGAGCTGATGCAGTACTATCCTGAGCGAAAATATTATCGCGGAACGTATGATCGAAAGTCTGGAAGAGCCGTGCTGGAAAAATTGTCATGAGGAACGA
>CAYMUZ010000233.1:0-3351 GCA_964393875.1 uncultured bacterium
CATCCAAGAGAATGATTCTGAAGTAGGAGAAGCTTTAAGTTATAGTGCCTAATAGAGTTATGTTTTATGCGGGGGTGACGGAACTGGCAGACGTACTGGACTCAAAATCCAGCGAGCGCAAGCTCATGAGAGTTCGATTCTCTCCCTCCGCATTGAATGCAAGTGAAAGTTAAAAATTAAGATCTAAGAATTATACTTAGATGATTTTTATGTTGCGCAACAACTCGACAATTCTTAATTCACCACTCTATGGCCAGCGGATACAAAGCTTACCCTTTTGATGAGATTGAACCCAAGTGGCAGCGCTATTGGGTTTCAAATAAAGTCTTCCAGACCCCGCATCCCGGAGAGCCGGGCAGTGAAAAACCCAAGTATTACATCCTCGATATGTTTCCCTATCCATCCGGCTCCGGTCTCCATGTCGGCCACCTGGAAGGCTATACAGCGACCGACATACTCGCGCGCTATAAGCGCATGCGCGGATTTAACGTACTGCATCCTATGGGCTGGGATGCCTTTGGCTTGCCAGCCGAACAACATGCAGTCGAGACGGGCACGCACCCTGCTACGACGACGACAGTCAACATAAACACGTTCAGACGACAAATTCAGAGCATTGGTTTCAGCTACGATTGGGACCGCGAAGTCAATACGACGGATCCCATTTATTATCGCTGGACGCAGTGGATCTTTATGAAGTTGTACGAAAAGGGATTGGCTTATGAGGCTGAGGTGCCCGTGAATTGGTGCCCGGCTCTCGGAACGGTGTTGGCCAATGAAGAAGTGATCGACGGCAAAAGCGAGCGCGGCGGGCATCCGGTAATCCGCAAGCCGATGAGACAGTGGATTTTAAAAATTACGGCGTACGCAGATCGTCTTCTCAAAGACCTGGAACTTGTGGATTGGCCTGAGCCGATCAAGGAGATGCAGCGACATTGGATTGGAAAATCAATCGGCACAGAAGTTGATTTTACGTTGAAATCGGCTCAAGGAAAAATTCGCGTTTTCACGACGCGGCCTGATACTCTTTTTGGAGCAACCTACATGGTTTTGGCTCCGGAGCACGCTTTGGTAAAAGAGATGACAGTGCCGGATCAGAAACCGGCGGTTGAAAAGTATCTTGAAGCGGCGTCCCGAAAATCGGATCTGGATCGTACCGATTTGGCCAAAGAAAAGACGGGTGTTTTCACCGGCGCTTATGCCGTCAATCCCGTGAATCAGAAAGAAATTCCGATTTGGATTGCCGATTACGTGCTTGCCAGCTATGGGACTGGTGCGATTATGGCGGTGCCAGCGCATGATCAACGTGACTTTGAGTTTGCCCAGAAGTATGGACTGCCCGTTGTCAATGTCATTGAACCTGAGACCTCATGCCAGGGTGTTTTGACAGGCAGCGGGATTTGTGTTAACTCCACAACGCCGGACGGTGCCTTCTCTTTGGACGGCATCCCCAGCGATGCCGCCAAAGAAAAAATCACCCCATGGCTTGAACAAAAAGGTCTCGGAAAAAAATCGACTCAGTACAAACTGCGCGATTGGCTTTTCAGCCGCCAGCGGTATTGGGGAGAGCCGATTCCCGTCATTCATGTGGATGGAGTTCCTCAGCTGATTGACGAAAGCGAATTGCCCCTGCGCTTGCCTGAAGCGAAAAACTATAAGCCGACCGGTACCGGTGAAAGTCCGCTGGCGGCGATCTCTGAGTGGGTTGCGACGCAAGATCCAAAAACAGGCCGGCCGGCGCGCCGTGAAACCAATACGATGCCGCAGTGGGCGGGATCCTGCTGGTACTATCTTCGTTATCTTGATCCTCAAAATACAAACCATGCCGTTGCGCCTGAGCGCGAAAAATACTGGATGAACGTCGATCTCTACGTCGGAGGCGCTGAGCACGCTGTGCTGCATTTGCTTTACTCGCGATTTTGGCACAAAGTTCTTTATGACCTCGGGGTGGTCTCGACGCCGGAACCTTTTCAGCGTTTGATCAATCAGGGGATGATTCTTGGCGAGGACGGGCAGAAAATGTCTAAGTCACGCGGAAACGTTGTGAACCCCGATGAACTGATCGTGCAATACGGAGCCGACAGTGTGCGCTTGTACGAAATGTTCATGGGCCCTCTTGAGATGACTAAACCCTGGTCGAACCAGGGGGTGGAGGGGGTTCATCGTTTTCTCTCACGCGCGTGGCGGCTTTTTATGGACAGAGCCCCGGGGGAGACCGAATCCGGGCGAGATACGCTGCAAACAAATATTCAGGATCGTCCGCCGACCCCCGTGGAATTAAAACGGCTTCACACCGCAGCAAAAAAAGTGACGGATGATCTGGAAAGCCTTCGGCTTAACACAGCGATTTCTGCGCTGATGGTTTTTTTAAATGAGACGTTAAAAGAGGACAACCACTCCAGGCAGAGCTTGGAGACTTTCCTGCGCCTTCTAGCGCCGTTTGCGCCGCATATGGCCGAAGAGCTTTGGCAGCGGCTGGGTCACAGCGAATCCCTTGCTTATGCGCTTTGGCCTGACTATGATCCGGTGTGTCTGATTGAAGATCAAGTGGAACTCCCCATCATGATTCAGGGTAAAGTCCGCGGCCGGATAGTCGTATCTAGAGAAGCAACTGCGGAAGAGATCGAAGCGGCCGCTCTGGGTGATCCTCAAGTGGTAAAATGGCTGGAGGGCCGTCTTTTGAAACAGATCGTGGTTGTACCGGGAAAAATCGTCAATCTCGTGCTGAAAAACTAGAAATGAAAAAGGTCTTTCAAGTGGCTGTAAAAACAAGCGCTCGAAAAGTGACAGTTAAAAACAACATGATTGCCGTGGGCTCGCGGCAAATTCCTTTGCTGTCGGGGGAAGTCCACTATTGGCGTTTGAATCCGCATTTTTGGGGTGAAGTGCTCGCCCGTGTCCGCGAAATGGGCCTTAAGGTTATTTCGACTTATATTCCCTGGCATTACCACGAATATGCCCGTGGCAAACTTGATTTCACCGGAGAGACGGACCCCTGCCGCAACCTGAAAGGTTTTTTAGAGCAGACTCGCCGCGAAGGTTTCTGGGTGATTATCCGTCCCGGTCCGTACATTTACAGTGAATGGCCCAACGATGGTGTACCCAGTTATGCCTACGAGTACCACCGACTGCATCCCAAATTTTTAGAATACGCGACCGTTTATTTGAAAAAAGTCTGCGCGGTTTTGAAACCCTTTCTTGCTAGCCGTAAAGCCGGGCACATTTTGTTGTTGCAGGCGGATAATGAAATTGATCCATGGCCGGATATTTTCGGACACCAATACGGACTCGATGGACGGCCCGGGATGTTTCAGGATTTTATCCGTAATCTTTATCACGACAATCTGGCGG
>CAYMUZ010000234.1:0-13557 GCA_964393875.1 uncultured bacterium
CTACCCCGCTACGGCCTTAAAGGCCTCCGGGGGCCGCGCTTCGTTTCACTGCGCTTGGGCCAACTGAGCTACACCAGCATGTTCAAACAATGTCGTCTCAAAAACAACAGTATGCTCTACCCCGCTACGGCCTTAAAGGCCTCCGGGGGCCGTGCTTCGTTTCACTGCGCTTGGGCCAACTGAGCTACACCAGCAAGACTCGAAAGGAGCGGCATTCTACAAGAAATCACTCAAGAAATAAAGCGTAACGTACCCGGTACCCCATTCCCGCATGGGGTGATATAATCCGGTCATTCGGAGGAGGCACCATGATTCAGCTCAAAGATGTTTCCTTGTTTCAGGGCTTAAGTGAAGCCGAATTGCGTGAAGTCGGCGCTGTTTTACACGAAAAAGAATATTCTAGAGGCGACACCTTTCTCTCCGAGGGAAGTTCCTGTGATCGTGTTTTTATTGTCCGAGACGGTCGCGTCAAACTTTACCGGATGACGGCCGAGGGCCGCGAACAAATCCTCGAAGTGCTGGGCCCCGGCGACACTTGCGCCTGTAACCCAGGGACGCGTGAGTGGTTTTGCAGTGCTTCCGGCGAAGCCCTTTCTGATTGCAGGGTCTGGTTTTTTTCTCGCGATCAATATGTGAGGCTTGTAGAAAACAACACAACTTTAAGTCACTCTTTGAACCGTATTTTTGCCGAACGCCTGCGTTGTATGAGCTCGCTTGTTGAAGAGGTTTCTCTGAAGGATTCGCGCAAGCGCGTGGTGAAGTTTCTGCTGGATATGCAGGCCCATGAAGAGTCCCAAAAGTCAGCGCGAAGCAAATTGCCCGTGCCTTTTACCCGCGAAGAACTCGCTCAGCGTCTGGGCATGGCTCGCGAAACCGTGGCTCGCCAACTGCACGAGCTTAAACACGAAAAACTGATTGACATCAAACCCCGTCAAATCCTCATCCTGAACCGCGCAGGCCTCGAGAAATTACTTTGACTGAGACCCGGAGAGCCTCTTAGCCGGTGTGATCTGCGTCACATCACCGCTTGAGTGCTCCTGCTAGACTTCCGACGGAGGTGAGGGGATGAGCTCTCGTCAGTCATCGCTAAGTTTTGATTTTTGTGACGATCAGGCCGTCCTGGGCGGTTTGTCCGATTGGGAAGATTGGCTGTGGCGTTTGCGCTACGAAGGCAAGGCGTGGTTTTCAAATAATTTGTGGAGCGCTCGAGCGCGCTTTTTGGATTTCCAGAAGAAACTGCACGCCCATTTTCATCTTGAGGAAAGAGTTATTTTCCCATTCTTTTGCCGGCACATTCCAAGAATGAGTGAGTGCGTTGTGTTTTTTGCTTCTGAACATCGCGAAATCATGGTGCACCTGCACGGTGTGAAGGATAAAATGCGGTCACTTGAGATGAATCCGCCCCGGGGCACACCCGGCCAGGAGACTTTAAAATTGGCGGAAATCGGGGTTTACCTAGCGTGTCTGGTGAAACATCATTTGCAAGCAGAAAACAAACTTTTTCAGGAAGCCTGGCGTGAGCTCAGGCCGTCTGAAAGAAATCTACTGCTTAGAAACCTTAAAGTTGAAAAAGGGGGGTGACGGTTATGACGGACGTTCAAAAAATGCAAGCGTTTCTGGAAAGTGTGCGCTACGCGGATGATCAGCATCAGAACGGTAAAAACAAAGCTGGCAAGGTTCCCTTCATCACGATTTCACGTGAAAGCGGAGCGGGTGGGCACACTCTGGCCTCGGCGATTTTAAACGAGATGAGCCATCACTCGGATCCAACTCTTGAGGGATGGCATATGTGCGATCAGGAACTTTGCCGCAGGGTGTCGGAAGAGCCGGGGCTGAAAGTCACCATGAAGAACCTTTTGGTGGCCGAATATAAGCCACTGATCGAAGATTTTCTTGAACAGTTGATCGTGGGCGTGACGCCGCAGGATGCCGTAGTGAAAAAAATGTTTGAGATTGTCCGCAAGCTGGCCTTGCTTGGCAAGGTGATCGTGGTGGGACATGGCGGCGCTTGCTTAACGAGAGATCTGCCGGGGGGCATTCATCTGCGGTTGGTAGCGGCTCTGCCGAGCCGGATCAAGCGGATGAGTAAACTTTTACAGGTGTCTGAGCTGCGCGCTGGTGAAATAGTCCATGAGCAAGATAAGGGGCGTGCGACACTGATCAGAAACTTTTTCAACAAAGATATTTCTAACCCATTGCTGTATGACATGGTATGGAATACCGACTGTGTCAGCGTCGAAGAGATCGCCCGTTCGGTGTTGCAGCTTACCAAACTGCGGTCGGCGGAAATGGCGAAAAACGGTGGGTGTTCCTGAAAGGGATGGATCAGCGCTGCCGGCCGTTGAATCAATTTCATAAAGCGGTGTGCCGTTATTCTAGAAGCAATTCCGACATTCATTAACGCGGGGTCCCACATGACGCTTCATCACGAACACACAAGCGAAGCTATTGCGCAGAGGCTAGCCGTGGGGCCGCGGCACAGCTATTTGCGTGATTTTGTCTACGGCGCAGTCGATGGGGCGGTTACGACGTTTGCCGTGGTGGCGGGTGCGGCCGGAGCCGGGCTGGGCGCGGCCGTCGTTTTAATTTTGGGCGCGGCCAACTTGATTGGGGATGGATTTAGCATGGCCGCTGGTAATTTTTTGGCAACACGAGTCGATCGTAAACGTATTTTGAAACTGCGAGAAATTGAAGAAGAGCACATTCGCGAAGTACCCGAGGGAGAGCGAGAAGAGGTTCGCCAGATTTTTGCGGCCAAGGGATTCTCGGGTGAGGTCCTCGAAAAAGTGGTGTCTGTCATCACGGCAGATCCCAAACTCTGGGTCGATACCATGCTTCGCGAAGAGTGGGGGCTGGCGCTTGAGACACCCTCGCCTTGGCGTGCGGCGGGTGCGACTTTTACAGCATTCTTTGTCGCGGGGGCCATCCCGCTCTGGCCTTTCGTGAGCGATTTTGTGCGGGGGCACGCCTCGGCGGTGAGTTTCTCGCAGAGCGCGTGGGCAACGGGCGTCGTTTTTTTCGCTTTAGGGGCGGCCAAGAGCCGTTTTACAGCCGAGACGTGGCTCCGGTCGGGTCTAGAAACTCTGTGGGTGGGCAGTGCCGCTGCTTTTATGGCCTACGGCACGGGCGTCTGGCTCGAAACTTCTTTGAGAGGGCGTTTGTAACAAGGAGGTAAGAGAATGAAAAAATGGACCTTGATGAGTATCGTAGCATTTTTTTTGGCAGTTCCGCTGGCAGGGGCCAGTAAAGATGAGGGCATGCACCCGGCGAGCGGGTTCTTTCTGCCCGAAGGGGATGCTGTTAAGGGGCGGGCCGCTTTCGATCGCCTGAAATGCGCAACTTGCCATCGGGTGGAAAATGATGCGGCGTTTGCTCCGCCGGTCGCCGCCCAGGAAGCCCCAAAATTAGGGGCGAGGCAGGCTCGTTATTCGCGTGGATGGATCGCCAATTCGATTGTCACTCCCTCGCATACGATCGCGTGGGATTCCGACGGCAAGGCGGATGAGAGTGATCTTTCGCGTATGGGCGATTTTACCGAGGCCATGACCGTTCGCGAATTAATCGATCTTGTGACGTACATCAAATCCCTTGGGAGAAAGGGAGAGTAGAACGAGTTTTCATGTCTAAGTCGTGGTTCCAGCCTGTCCCCTGCTCCTCTTACTGCAGCACCTCGTAAGACTCCTGGATAATTCCTCGCAAAGTCTCGCTTAAAGCCGTCCATTTCGTCACGCCCACTTTAAAAGGGAGATCAGACTCTGGAAAAGCATTTCGCAGGAGACCGATGCTCTCAACCGGAAATGCGGATGCATTTAATAGGACAATTTTTGTGACGTTCGTCACAGATTAATCCATCCGCTCAGACGACACTACTAGCGGAAGAGGTGTCCGCGAGCCTTTGTACGAACGCGGGAGGTTGGCTATGAAGATCATTCCGATAGCGTTGGCGGGTGTTCTGATGTTGGAGCCCGCAACGACGATTGAGCCGAAGCCGCGCACAAGTGCCGATTTGTATATGCGTAGTTACGCGGAGCAGATGAGAGGGGGTGTGTTGACACCCGCGGAGGTTCGGGCCGCAGAGTATCGGCGGCATTATGAGGCGTGTGATGAGGATCATGTCTGTCGTGATCCGTCGGGGGGAGAGTTCGTCGTTTTACCTCAGGGAACGGATGCGATTATCGCGGTGCGCTCAGCGCTCGCGTAGAGGATGTGTGTCATGAGCATTTCCCGAGAGTCGGAGAAATATGCGGCTCCTGCTTTCTACACGGGAGGATGTTGTTTTTGTGAAAACATGAATACGGTGAAGCCGGCGAGACAGCACGCCGCGATCTGGCAGGTAATGAGCGCTGGGATGGAGTGCGCTGTGAAAATAATTAGCAGGATAAAAAAGATCGCGGCTGGCAAAAGATGTGCGAGGTTCAGTTGATTTCTTCCCGCTTTATCAATGAGTAGCTGCATCGTCAGCATCTGGATGACGACAGAGGTGAAGTAGTAAGGCAGAAAAGTTGCGGCCGGCCAAAAGTCACGGCCATAAAGAGTGTGAAAAACAAACGTATGCAAGAGCCAAGCACAAACGATTGCTCCGCTGCCGAGCAACCCTAGAATTATCCAAGTGTGTTGACGCAGCTGTTTTGCATCATCCCCGCCGAGCAGATGGGCATAGAAGGTCAACGTGATCGCAAGGGAGAATGCCCAGACCATTGAGCGCAGGTTGTAGAGCGCTCCGAAATAGCCGCTGATTTCTGGTGTAAAACGAAGTCTTGCAAAGATAGCGGGTAGGTTCTCAAGGGCAAGCATGAAAAATAAGATGCCCGTGAGTTTTAAGAGTCTGTTGCCCTCGCTGTATACAAGCGCTTTTGATGCTACGTTCGGCTGGGGCAGTTTCGTGGTCAGAGAAAAATAAAGGGTCATGAGTGTCATGGAAATGGCATAGCCCAAGATGGCGCCTACGGCGCCGAGGCCCCAGCGCATCGCCGCCATTCCCGCCAAAAGAGTGAGCGAAACTTCTGCGACTTTAATGCCCGCAAAAAATACGAATTTTCTATGCGCTTGCAATGCCCCGTAATAAATCGTCAATAGTGCATTGGATGCTACGAGTAGGCCGCAGACCCACACAACGAGAGGTCCGCGTGCGTGCAGGTGCTGGGCAGCCGGAAACGCTAAGACGGCGAAAAGGATAAGCACAATCACGCAGGCTTTCAGAGCAAGATGAAGCAGGCTGGCAAGGAGTAAATCTCTTTTTTCGGCGGGGGCGGAGGCGACCAAGTGAACCGATGCGAAATAGAGCGGAAGGTGAAAAACTGCGAGCGTGCTAAAAATTCCCATTATGGCTTGAAAAAGGCCGAATTCGGCGAGCCCCAAAAAATGAGCGGTGAGCAGGGTGTAGAAGAAAGCGCCGGCTCCCGCAATGATTTGCGCCAGTGTCACCCATCCGATATTTTTCAAGAATTTCATGATGTTTTTCGTGCGCTGCGCAATCCGAAGGTTTCAAACGAGAACACAAGTGCCAATGCCCCCGTGTGCAGTAATAATCGCAGTAACGCCATTTGCAAATGCAGTTGTATGGCTATGGGCGTGAGTGTAAAAACAAAAAGATATCCCGTTTCTATCAGCAGCACCATCAGCGCTGGCAGCCATGCGGCTTGGTCACCCTCTTCGGTGGAAGAAAGGGGGCATCCTTTTCCCGCGAGCGGTTTGTAAAGCAGGGCCGCTCCAAAGAGTGCCCAGAGACCGTGCCAATTCTCAAACTTCCATTTAAAGATCACAAAAGCGGCTAGAATGAATTTGATTTTCTTCCAGTCGGTGAACGATGCCATAAATTCGGCGGGCGTGCTTTTTTGAATTAAATAGGTCTGACGCCCTGTGATGAATGCTTTGAAATAAAGGCACGCGGCAAGCGGCAGGGCGAGTCCGCATAAGAAGCTGATAAAAAAGCGTGCGGCAGGCATCTGCTTCTTTGCCCCGAGCACTGCCAGCCAAAGTCCGGTGGTGGAGGTGATCGTGATGATGAAAAGCATTCCCTCGTTTTTTGTCCAACCGGCGAAGCCCGCGAAAAGCCCGGCCAGTGCAAAGAGCCGCGCATCCTTGAGCCTTAGGGCGCTGATCCAGACCAGTACGGCGCTTGTTTCAAAAAAGGCCAATGGAATATCACAATAAAACGTGCCGGCCCAGAAACGATAAGCGTAGGTGGTCAGAAAAAAAATACCGACAGTGAGCGCGGTGCTCCACGAGCGCCAGCAGGCTAGATACCAGACCAGCATGCCGGCGAGTGACAGCACAAAAACGGTTGAGACGACCATCGGCCAGATGAGCATTTCGAGCCCCAGCGTGTTCCATCCCCAGGCAATAATGCCGGGGACCATGAGCGGGTAATCAGTATTGGCCCACGAAGTCAGGGGCGAAAAAAGCAGATTCCACTGCGCTGGGTCGCGGTGCATAAATCGCGCTTTCAACAGCCAAAAGTAGCGCGCATCCCATCCGCCGAACGCGTTCCAGCTCATATAGCCCATCAGGCATTCCAGAAAATGATAAAGGGTGTAGAAAAAGAGCCCGGCCAAAATTAAGCTCAGTAGATTTTGAATCCATAACGTCCCCCCGGTGGGTAAAAACAGCTTGAGATGTTCTAAGAACAAAACTTTTTTTTGGGAGGTTTTGTTTTTCTTAGAATCCGGAAATTGCAGGAGCAAAAGAAACATGAGCGCCAGCGGCATCGCTAAGCCCAACAGCCGAGCCTGGGGGGCAATCACTCCATGGGCGGTAAAAAGCATGATAGAGAGAATCGCCATGCCGAGAGCGGGTGAGAACAGCAGAATAAAAAGCGATTTGTGTCCGATTCGGCTGTGGTGCAACCACCGGCTGAGCACTAGTGTGCCGAGTAACGTCGCAAAAGCAAGGGGAAATAAAAACTTCATGCTATTTTGCGGGCCAGACCCTGGCCCTGTCTGACTTGGTAGGTCCACTCGTAGCCTGACTCCAGCAGACGCTTATCGGCCAGCTCTTGAGACGCGCACATCACCAGCGCGGCAGGTTCGACACTTTCGACATTGATCAAAAGAGGCGCGAGGTAGTTTTGCGCGTCGTAGCAAAATTCTTTACTTTCCGTATCTGTGGGGCAGGGGCGGTCATAAATCAGCGAGAACCGTCCTTGTTTGGGCAGCAGAGGTTTCAAAACTTTGAATTGTGAGCCCGGCAGCCGGTACCCGCCATCGCGTCCGCTCAAAAGTTCCGCGGCAAGACGGGGGTGGGGCTTGAGTGTAACGGGAGTCAAAGTGACGATTGCCAGATAGATAGCCGCGGCATGAAAGCCGAGGCAAAGCGTCAAACGCCCGTAATGTTTAATGGATTGAGACATAAACTTCCTGAGAATGGTATTTGATACAGTCCCTATTATCGAGAAAAAGTGAGCACGAGTTAAATTGTTATTTTCGAGCATATGGGGTCAAATCTTGACATTTGACATTAAACATTTTTTTTGATATTCTCCCGCTCAATATGGCACGCCCTTTACGAATCGAATACCCCGGAGCATTTTATCATGTCATAAATCGGGGGTTAGAACGCCGCGAAATATTCCGTCATCAGAAAGACTACGAGGCTTTTTTAAATCTCTGCCTTGAAATTCACAAACGATTTAAAGTGATTTTTCACGCCTACTCTTTGATGCCGAACCATTACCACCTGATGGTGGAAACGCCGGAAAGAAATCTCTCGCGGGCGATGCGGCATTTGAACGGGGTTTATACGCAAGGGTTTAATCAGAGCAAGAAAAGGGCGGGGCCTCTTTTCCAGGGAAGGTATAAAGCGATCTTGGTTGATAAAGAGGCCTATTCGCTTCAGTTGTGCCGGTATATTCATTTAAATCCTGTGAAGGCAAAAATCGTCAGTCAACCCGAAGATCATGCTTATTCAAGCTTTAGATATTATTGGGGCCGGGGCGGGAAGAAGAAGCCTGAATTTCTTGAGACGGACTGGCTTCTGGGGCAGTTTGGTCGGCGCGAGCATCGAGGGGAAGAAAGTTTTTATCAATTTACCATGAATGGCCTGAAGGCCGGCTGGGCTCCAGAGGAAGGGCTTAGGGGTGGGATGATTCTCGGAGGTGAAGATTTTTTTGATAAAATTCGCGATCAACACTTAGAGGGGAAAGAAGATCGAGAGATTCCGCATCTGAAGAAAAGCCTGCGGATGCCGGGGATGGATGAAATTCACTTGTGCATTGAGGGCTGTGGCGAAGGTGATGGGATGCGAAAACGGCTTTTGGTTTGGGCGCTTAAGCGATACACTCCTTTGAAGCTCCGCGAGATTGCTGAAAGGATTCAAAGCCCCATTAGCTATTCAGCGGTTTCTCAAATCTATCGACGTGTTGAGAAGGAGCGCCAGGGGAATAAGAAACTCCAGAAACTGATCGTGGCGATTGAATCCAAAATGTCAAAAGTCAAGACTTGACCCCATTTCCCATTTCCTTAAGAGGAAAAAGTGTTGCATTGTCAACCCAATACGGCAACAATAATACACGGTGGAGCTGCCGTATTTTGTAGAAAGCCCAGAGCCGCGATTTTAAAGAAGAGTTTTTAACGTAATTATTTTGGGGGTGCCCATGGGATGGAGTTTTTTTCCGAAATTTCTTCTGCCGCAGGAGTTCAATTTTTTTGACCTTTTTGATCAGCAGGCCGATTTGGCCGCCGAAGCTGCGACGAAGTTTGCAAAATTTGTCAAAGATTTTAATGTGGATGCCGGCGAAGTCTATACCATGAAAGAAATTGAACATCAAGGCGACCAGGTCGCGCTTCAGGTGATGGATCAGCTGAACAAGACCTTCATTACGCCGTTCGATCGTGAAGATATTCACGCACTCTCCAAAGAGATCGATCATGTGATCAACATGATTTACACCATTACAAACCGGCTGCGGGTTTACAAGGTTCTCAGCCCCGATCGTAATTTAGCCGAATTTTCTCGTGTGATTGAGCTGGCCGTCAAAGGCGTTGCTCGGGCGGTCAAAGGTCTGCGTGATACTAAAAATTATAAAGATGTGCTTAAGGCCTGCGCGGAAGTCAACGGGCTTGAAACATTGGGCGACAAAATGCGCGATGATATGCTTGGAGAACTATTTGAAAAATATGCCGCAGATCCCATTTCTGTCATTAAGTGGAAAGAAATTTATCAAGACTCAGAGACCGTTTTGGATGTCTGTGAAAGCGTTGTTCACATTATTGAATCGATTCTTGTAAAACAGGCTTAGGGCTCTGTGACAACGTACATTATTCTGCTGATTGTCCTCGCGCTTCTTTTTGATTTCCTCAACGGATTTCATGATTCTGCCAATTCGATCGCTACGATCGTTTCCACGCGTGTTTTATCTCCACAAAAAGCCGTGCTGTGGGCAGCGACTTTCAATATGATCGCCTTTTTTGTGTTTGGGCACCCAGTGGCTAAAACCATGGGCAAGGGCATCATCGATATCCATATTTTGGATAATCACGTTATCTTCGGAGCCCTGATGGGCGCGTGTTTGTGGAATATCATCACCTGGTATTTTGGATTACCTACCAGCTCTTCGCACGCCTTGATCGGCGGACTGATCGGTTCAGGCCTTGTCAAGGCGGGGCCGGCAGCTCTGGTGGCAGTAGGCATTACGAAAACCGTTTGTTTCATTTTCATTTCACCCCTGGTGGGGCTTCTTCTTGGGATTGCCTGTGGTGTCGCAGTCTCATGGGTTTTTAGGAAAAAGACGCCGGCTCAAATGGACGGCCTTTTCCGTAAAGGCCAGCTATTTTCAGCCGCGCTTTACAGTTTGGGGCATGGCGGTAACGATGCGCAAAAAACTATGGGGATTATCGCAGGTTTGCTTTTTAGCGCAGGCCTGTTGGGCAAAGAATTTTATATCCCAGCCTGGGTCGGCATTTCGTGCTATATCGCGATTGGTCTTGGGACGATGTTTGGTGGCTGGCGCATTGTAAAAACCATGGGACAGAAAGTCGCCAAACTACGGCCTATGGACGGGTTTTGCGCGGAGTCTGGCGCGGCAATCACGCTCTTTATTTCCTCTTCGTTTGGCATTCCCGTAAGCACAACACACACCATCACCGGCGCGATTATGGGTGTGGGGTCCTTGCGCCGTGTCAGCGCCGTGCGCTGGGGCCTTGCCGGCCGGATTGTTTGGGCCTGGATTTTGACCATTCCCTGCGCGGCGGCTATTTCCGCAATCTCCTATCTTTTTGCCAGCCGGTTTTTGTAATTTCACCTTGATTTCGTCCACCTGTCTCGCAAACACAAAATTTCGCTTTTAGATTTCTGGAAAAATGCCGAAAAGGGAGCGAGGCTCTTTATTGTAGCGGGTTGGGTCGCAAAGGCCGCAGGGTGGGGACGTTGAAAAAAATACTGATTCTGGATGATGAGCAGGAGATCGCAGATGAGTTGAAATGCTGGCTCAGCCAGGATGAAGGTTATCAAGTTGATTGTGTGACCCGCGTCGAAGACGCTATCCCCAAAATTCAATCCAAACATTACGATTTGCTGATCGTGGATATTCTTCTACAGGGATTTACTTCGGGCGTTGATTTCATCGCGGGGTTCAAAAACGATTTGCCCAGACCCAAGATTATCGTGCTCACCGCTGTTATTTCCCAAGAGCTTGAGCATATGCTTGAAACGCGGCGTATAACACATTTGGTCAGCAAAATTCTGAAAAAACCGGATGATGCAGTGCCCGACGGGCTGCTGGCGGCAGTCAGGCAGGCTATCGGTTAGCCCAAGAAATGCCGATACATTAGGCAGTCTCTAGTACCTCATTACATTTGATTTTGGTAGGGGCAATTCATGAATCGCCGCACATTATTGCTGTTTAATACGATCATTAACTATCTGGGTTTTTTTGTGTCTTTTGGGGTTGTCTTTTTCATGACACCCGCCATCGTTCATGCGGTGGGCAAAGAAGATTTTGGGCTCTGGAATTTTATTTTTTCTATCCTTGGTTTCTGGGCCATTTTGGATATGGGGATCGCGGTTTCCGTGGTCAAATTTGTCGCCGAGAATAAGGGGGCGCAAGATCCGGAAGCCCGGAACAAAATGGTGGGCACTTTTTTCACAGTCTATCTGATCATGGCGCTCATTGTGGCGGTGGGTCTTGCCATCTTAGGCTGTTTTCTGGGGAAAATCTTTTCCATACCGGTGCAGCAGCAGGACAAGGCGCTGATTCTTTTTTTTGTGCTGGGTTTGCGATCAGTGGTGTTCAATTTCCCGCTCAGCACCTTTCGCGGCGTTCTTATCGGGGAGCAGAAAATGTATTTGGTCCGGTTGATCACAATGCTTTCGGCCGTGGGGTACGCAGCGACGTCCTGGGTCAGCTTGCGGCACGGCTATGGCGTGATCGCCCTCGCCTGGTGGAATTTGGCGTTTATGCTGGTTGAACATGTCGCCTATGTCATTTTTTCGTTTCTACTGGTGAAGGATTTCAGAGTTTCTATCACTTTTTGCAGTTTTAAGAAATTTAAGGAAATTGCCTCGTTCAGTCTGGCCCAGCTTGTGATTGACACGGCGGGGCTGATTCGACTGAGGTCGGACCCCATTGTGATTCAGTGTTTCTTATCTCTGCCTGCGGTGGCGGCTTATTCGATTGCCATGAAAATCGCTGAATATGTTTATTTACTGACTAAGCAATTTGCGAATGCGCTCAGCCCCGTGATTTCCGAACTGCATGGGAAGAGAGAGGTCGAAAAAATTCGGACTGTTTTAACCCTTGGGTCTAAATATACCTTTGGATTGGCGGCGGTGCCGAGCGTTTGTATCTATGTTTTTGCAAAGGAGTTGATTGTTCTGTGGGTGGGAGAGTCTTTTGCCGACACGGCGATCGTTTTGAAAATTTTGATTCTTGCCGTGGCTATTTCTCTGGGACAGGAGATTTGCCAGGTGGTATTTGCTTTGACCGGACATCACAAGGCAGCGGCCCGGCTTACGATTATAGGCGCTTGCGCGAATCTTGCGCTGAGCGCTGTGCTGGTGGTGA
The DNA here is from genome assembly GCA_964393875.1 of uncultured bacterium. Taxonomy (GTDB): domain Bacteria; phylum Omnitrophota; class Omnitrophia; order Omnitrophales; family Aquincolibacteriaceae; genus JAHFHB01. Next base: position 11,999 of record CAYMUZ010000234.1, read on the forward strand.
CGCCGCTTAAACTCGCGGGGGTGGCATGGGGTACACTTATTTCGACATTTGTGGTAGAGTTTTGCATTCTTGTGCAGATGACCTACAGTCAATATGAGATGACCTACTGGGATTTTACGAAAAAAGTCATTATCCCGGTGGCACTTCCCACTTTCTTTCAGTTTGTGGTGACGGTGTATATGAAACAAATTTTTCCGCCGGTGTCGTTTTGGCATCTCAGCGTCGCGTGTTTGCCTGGGATTGCGATTTTTACAGGCATTTTCTTGTTTTTATCCAGGGAAGAATTTCAAACGGGCGTATTGCAAAATATCCTCAAGATGCGATCAAATTAGGGAGAAAATCAATGAGTCAATTAGCAATCAACGGAGGCACCCCACTCAGAAAAACTCCCTTCACTGCCTGGCCCGTGGTATTGGAGGAGGAGCGGCGATTAGTGCTGGAGGTGGTCAATAGCGGCCGTTGGGCGTGGAATGGTCCCAGGGAAGCTGAATTCTCACAAAAATTCTCAGAATTTTGTGGGGTCAAATATGGATTTTGCGTTGCGAACGGAACGGTGAGCCTGGAGATCGCTTTAAGAGCTTTGGGGGTGGGACCCGGGGATGAAGTGATTGTGCCGGCGTTGACCTGGCTTGCGACTGCGGCCAGCGTTGTGGCGGCGGGAGCGACGCCTGTTTTCGCGGACATCCGCAAAAATGATTGGTGTCTTGATCCCGCCTCGATTAAAAAGTGTCTGTCACCCAAAACACGAGCCCTTATCCCCGTGCATCTTTACAGCCAGATGGCGCCCATGGATGAGATCATGGATTTGGCCCGCAGCAAGTCTCTTTTTGTCATCGAAGACTGCGCTCACGCGCATGGGTTCCAATGGAAAGGGAAGAGTGCTGGGGCGATCGGAGATGTCGGGTCCTTCAGCTTTCAGCAGAGCAAAACCATGACCGCCGGAGAAGGCGGCATTCTGATCACCCATCAAGAGAAATTAGCCGAGAGAATTTTCGGGCTGAAAAATTGCGGCCGGCCCTGGCATGAAGGCAGTCCTGCGACCTATGGCGGAAACTTCAGAATGACGGAGTTTCAGGCGGCTATTTTGATTCCTCAGCTTGAAAATTTGACGGCCCAGCTTGAACATAAGAACCGGCAAGTGGATTTTCTAAAAAAGGAACTCGCTGGTTTCCCCGGCCTTCAGTTTTTGGAGTCTAAGCCAGAAGTGACTCGCCATGGAATGTACTGTCTGGCTTTGCTTTATGACGCAAGCCATTTTGAGGGGGTGCATCGGAATGTTTTTGTAGAAGCCTTGGCGGCGGAGGGAATTCCGGGCAGAATTCCTTACGAGGTGGTTTACCGCTCGGCTCTCTACAATTCCGGGAAAAAATATTTAAAACTGCCTCTCCACGAAGATCCGGTGAATCGGCTTGGGTTGAATGCGGTCTGCCCAGTTGCTGAAGGCATTGCTGAGCAGCAGGGAATTGTGATTCCCCACGAAGTGTTTTTGGGAAGCGATGAGGATATGAGAGACATTGCCAGGGCGGTTCAAAAGGTGAAAGATAACGCAAAAGAATTGG
>CAYMUZ010000235.1:0-10735 GCA_964393875.1 uncultured bacterium
CAGCGGATCCTGGATTCCATTTTGATGAGCATAGTTTAATTCACCCATCGCAGACAACTTGCTGGTGATATCCACCGTCACCGTATTGGTGTTAATCCAGCGGCGATTGCCCGGAGAACCGGCCGTTTCAGGACCCCAGTACAGGGTGTGAAATAATTTCACATGGTTCAGCGGAGACCAGCCAATGGCGGATTCCAGCGTCTTGTACTTGTTGTTGTCGTTGGCAACATCCCAGCCATTGTTTAGGCCAAGATAGACATCGAAGAAATCTTTGAAGAGTTTGAAATTGGTACGAACACCCGTATGGGTGAACGGTATCCCTAATCCAAACATATAGGATCGAGAAATGTTCCAATTCTGCGGTGCCTCAATGACTTCCAAGCCTGCCAGCGTCACAAAACGGCCAGCCTTGATATCAATCGAGCTCGGCAAAACAGAATTGCCCTCGAAAAAACTCAGCGGGGCAATGTACTGAACATAGGCCTGCTGAAGATCGACCTTGCTCGTACCATCCGACTGGGACCCATTGACCACATTGGCATCCTCACCGAACATCACATCTGTACGGAAACCAGCCTGGCCAGGTTCTTTAGCTAGTTTTTCGACGTCAATTTCAGCGGCATTCACAGCAAAGCTACCTGCCTTCGTGTCAAAGGTACGTCCCACGTTGGTCGTGGTCACAGAGTCCGTTACACGCGGCTGGCGAAAGTTATTGTTCCACTGCGTATCGATATAGCCGCTCACATTGATATCGTGAAGGGGCCCTGCCTCGGGAGCGTTATGCCCCTGGTGAACAATCGAAGGCTTCGACTGACTTACGCTGGATTCGACGCTGGTAAGCTTGCTCTCAAGCATCGCAAGTTTTTTATTAAGGTCGTTGACTTGATTTTTAAGATCGCCAACCTCTTTGCCCTGCGCCTTGCTTGCTTGCGCAGCTTCATTTTTCAAAGCAATAACTTGATTTTCATCCGCCACGGCAGTGCCGGCAACGGCAAACAGCGCCAACAACGGCAGCACCAACCAATTTAATTTCGATTTGATCATACATCCTCCCCTATTTATGGTTAAGGCAGACTGAAGCTTTTAGTCATCTATTCAAAATTTATGCCAAACGGAGCAAAAAACAAAAATAATGCAAAAGCTGTCCATTTTTCGGTAAAAAATGAAGAAATCTTTAGTCATTTCTTCCGAATGCCAGTGATTCTAGTGAACCTTTCAATAAAGTTCAAGCAATTTTTCACAGATTTGTCACAGCTGGAAATAGGGCGCGACAAGATTGTCGATGCAGAGCCTTACCGATGCTTCCCTGGCATCGGACCTAGCAAGTCACGAACCTTAGCCGCCAGATCAGCCGCCACGAACGGTTTTGTGATGTACTCCTGCGCACCCAGTTGAAAGGCCCTGTCCCGGTCAGCTGTTTGTGCCATCGCCGTCAACATCAATACGGGAATACCTCGAGTCGCCGCGTTCTCTCTAAGCCGCGCTAAACATTCAAACCCGTCCATCACCGGCATCAAGACATCCAACAAGATGAGATCTGGACAATCGGCCTCTGCCCTACGCAGACCTTCACTGCCGTTAGGCGCGCCAAGGGTCTCATAGCCCATCGACTTGAGGCGCGCGCCCAAAATCATCACAATGGCGGGTTCATCATCAATCACAAGGATTCTCTTCTTCAATAGCGCATCGGAAGACATTACAAAACACCTAGCTTGTTTAAGAGCTGATCGGCCGTTTCTCCATCTTCCGGAAAAGCAATCACACTGCTTTCAACTTCCACGGGCAGGGCTCCCGTCTTCTCATAAAAAAAATCCGTCATCATTTGCCGTATCCGACCTGAAACAATCAGGGCTTCCTCTTTGGGGGTCCCGGGCAAAACCACTAAAAAAATATTCGTGCCGTTGGAAGCAAACTCCATCTTACGCACAAGATTTTGGCGAATCCGAATTTCCAACTGCTGAAAAAGGCCCGGTAGCTTCTCTTTTCCGACAGATTCTTCAACCTTTGTGAAATTTTTGATGGCCAACATGAGCAGAGACAAATGAGCGGCCTGCGAAAAAGCCTGCCGCAGTTTCCCTTCCATGGCTTCTCGGAAAAATTCACGCACGGTGTATTTTGGAAGAGAAAAGTAAAAACAGCTCCCCTGCCCAGGCCGACTGGTCACCCAGACACGTCCGCGGTGTAATTCAATCAGTCCCTTGGAAATGGCTAGCCCAAGTCCGGTTCCCTTTTCGCCGGGGCCTGCCGTGCGGCCGAACTGCTGAAACTTTTGGAAAACACTTTTCAGATCGTCTTCACTGATGCCGCACCCCGTATCTTTGACACACGTGGTAATTTCCGTGGAAGACTCCACAAGCTCTATTCTGATTTCGCCGTGCTGTGTAAATTTCAACGCATTCCCGATCAGGTTCGTCAAAACCTGAATGACCTTATCGTGATCCGCATAGCAATGAATCTCAGGAGAAGAAAAAACAGTTTCAAACTTGAGACCGTGTTTCTGCAAATGCGGTGTAAAAGATTGACGCACATGTTCTACCACGCGTGCCAAATCCAGGTGTTCGCGCCGCAACTCTACTTTGCCCGCCTCTAGTTTTGAAATGTCCAGCAGGTCGTTGATGATCCGAGTCAGCCGGTCGATTCCCTCCAAGGCGATTCCTAAGATCTGGTCCATTTCCTGTGTCGTCGGACCCAGAATTCCATCCAGCACCTGGCTGACCCCTTCCCGGATAATGGTCATCGGGGTGCGCAGCTCATGAGAAACCGTACTGATAAACTCATCCTTCATCCGTTCCACTTTTTTGCGTTCGGTGATGTCTTTCATGATCCCGATGGATCCGGTGACTTTCCCCTCAGGGTCTTTCAAAACGCGAATGGAAACTTCCACGTCAATCATGGAACCCTCTTTGCGAAACACTCGAGTCTCAATCTGCTCGTGCATGCCTTTCTCACGCACTCGCACATCGCGGATGCGCATCCATTCTTTGGCAGGATAAAGGGAGCTGACGGGCTTTAAATGCAGATCTTCAGGCTGCATTCCGAGAATCTTTTCAGTCAGTGGATTCCAGGAAATAATTCGCTCCCGACCGTCCGTCACAATAATCGCCGCCGGCGAATTTTCAAAAACAGTCCGGTATTTTTCCTCCGCCAAGTGAAGACGGTGCTCCGCTTTCTTGCGTTCAATCGCATAACGCAGCACGCGGGAAAGCATGGTGCTATTGAGAGTGGCCCGTACGAGATAATCCTGGGCACCCTCGCCAACCGCTTTCAGCGCCATCGCATCGTCAGCAGCCTCACCCAAGATGAACGTAGGAATTTCAGGCGCCTGCTTGTAGATTTTTGAGAAGGTTTCCAGCCCTGTACTATCCGGCAACTCTAGTCCGGTTAAGATGACATCCGTCTGGCCACTTTCCAAAGCCACAAGCCCCTGCTGCAGCGAAATGCAAACCTCCATTTGGAACAAGCATGTCTTCGATTCGGATAAATGTTTTGAAACCGACGCGACTGCCGTGGATTCTGCATCGATCAAGAGGACACGAACTAGGTTTTCGGAGGGGGGGGGGGCATGGTCTAACGGAAAAACAGACTAGAATGCATGGCTCAGTGGGTTGCCCCGGCGGAACTGCGCTGCGGCCGAGGTTTTCGTTCTTTTTCACTGTAAAGAGCGCTGTCGGCCTGCGCCAATAGGACATCCAACCGGGTGGACTGTTTCGGATAAAAACAGGTCACGCCCACGCTTAAAGAAATCTCAAAGGGAAAAATTTTACGTTGATTAAACAACCGAAAATTCTCCCGAAGCCGGACCGTTAAAATTTCCGCATGCGATTGCCCGGCCTCAAGCGCCAACACCACAAATTCATCCCCCCCCAGTCTTGCCAAAACATCTGAAGAGCGGAAAGTCTCTTTTAAAATCTGGGACGTTCGGATCAGCGCCTGATCGCCCGCGGCGTGTCCGAACTGATCATTGATGGTTTTAAACTCATCGAGATCTCCAAAAAAAAGCAGGAGCTCACGTTCGGCCCTCTCCGCCACCTTGAGCTGATGACCGGCCAGTTCCATAAACCCACGGCGATTGTAAATACCAGTAAGCTCATCCGTCATGGAAATTGAAATTAAACGGGTCTGCTGGCGATTTCTCTCAATGGCAAAAAGAATCAACCGAGCCAGTGTCGAAGATTCGAACCGCCCTTTCACCAGATATTCCTGGGCGCCACTCCGCACACACTCCAGGGCAAGCGATTCATCATCATAACCGCTTAGCACAACCACCGGCACCTGTGGAAAACGCACATGGATCCGCCGGAAACTGTCAAGCCCGCGGCTGTCGGGCAGCGTCAAATCTAAAAGGACAATATCCATGTCCTCATTTTCCAAAATATGCGCAGCCTCCGCAAGCGTCAGAGCCGTTTTTACAGAAAAAAGAGGTTTCGGTAGTTTTTCAAGACGAATTGCAAGCAGTCTTGAAAACGAGGGGTCATCTTCAACGAGGAGAAGGCGGACTCCTCCGTCAGCATGGCTGGCGGTTTTTGATTCATTCAGCTTCTCTATTTTATCGTCCATGGTTCGAGTGTGCCCGCGCGCGCGCGATCGCGAGACTCTCCTTTATTTCAGAAGTTCCTGTACTTTTTCAAGCAGTTTATCCGCCTGAAACGGTTTGGGCATATACACATCCGCAGGAACCTCAACACCAGCACCCATCTTTTCGTGTACAAAAGCGCTCAACATCACAATAGGGATTTTCTTAAATTGCTCACTGGCCTTGAGGATCCTGACGATAATATTACCCGTCATTCCCGGAAGTGCCAAGTCGGTAATGATTAAATCGGGTGTTATTTTTGCTACCATGTTCATCCCTGACGTACCCTCGAAGGCGGCGTGGACATCGTATCCAGACGCCTTTAAACGTGCAGTAAGCAGCTTTACGATGTCTTGTTGATCTTCAATGATCAAAATTTTCTTGCCCATACTAGTACCTCGTCAACCTTAAAATTATCAATAGTGACCTTTAATTAGAATGACGTGTACAGTACCGTGTTCCCCCAAATTTTAAATTGACACGGCACTAGTTAATATATTCCTCCCAGTTAATGGTTTCACCCGCTAAAACTCTTTTAATAAGGTTCAAAAGTTCAACCACTACCGGTTTGTAGATAATTCCTACGGCACCCGCCTCGATAAAACGAAGCTCAAGGCCTTTTTCGGTTGAGGCTGTATGGGCAATCACCGGAATGGCCTGCGTCTGCGGTGCTTTCTTCAGCAGACGGCAAACTTCAAGCCCGTTGAGATCGGGCATCATATGATCAAGAACTATTATATTGGGATGCTGCTTTTTGGCGATCTCGATAGCTTCGCTGCCGTTTTTTGCTGTCACGACAGCATAACCACGGGATTCAAGCCGTCTTTTCATTAAAAGGACAACATTGGGCTCGTCATCCACAAACAGTATTTTGAGTTTCTTCTGATCAGCCATAGCTTTGAAAGTACCCCGAGAGAAGTCGCAACCCGCTTCGAAAGTATTTTTATTATCGGCTAGTGGCGAGCCGGACTCAAGCCCCGCCGGGTAAATGAATCCGCACAACGAGGGGGTGAAACAGGCAAGGCGGAGTGGCTAGTGCCGTGTCAATTTAAAATTTGGGGGAACACGGTACTGTACACGTCATTCTAATTAAAGGTCACTACTGATAATCTTAAGGTTGACGAGGTACTAGTCGCTGAGTTTTATCTCAAGAAAATTCTTAAGCTTGCGAGCCCGTGTCGGATGACGCAGTTTCCGAAGCGCTTTGGCCTCAATCTGACGAACACGCTCGCGGGTCACATTGAAAATTTGTCCCACTTCTTCCAGAGTGCGCGGATACCCGTCTCCGATCCCGAAGCGAAGACGCAATACCTTTTCCTCACGCTCGCTCAGGGTCATAAGGACATCATCCATCTGCTCTTTTAACATGCTGTAGGCTGTCGCGTTGGCTGGAGAAATCGCTGATTTATCTTCAATGAAATCGCCAAAGCTGGTATCGCCATCCTCGCCGATCGGCGTCTGCAGACTGATAGGCTCCTGCGCGATCTTGAGAATGCCTTTGACCTTATCCACCGGCATTTTCATGACTTGAGCCACTTCTTCAGGGGTAGGCTCACGGCCCGTCTCCTGAACAAGATGCCGGGACGCACGAAAAAACTTATTGATCGTTTCGATCATGTGGACAGGAATGCGGATCGTGCGGGCCTGATCGGCAATCGCCCTTGTAATGGCCTGGCGGATCCACCAGGTCGCGTAGGTTGAAAATTTGTACCCGCGTTTATACTCGAACTTATCCACGGCTTTCATAAGGCCAATGTTCCCCTCCTGGATCAAATCCAGAAAGGACAACCCGCGATTGGTGTACTTCTTCGCAATACTGACAACCAAGCGAAGGTTTGCCGCTACCAAAGCTTTTTTAGCGGTGGAAAGCGTTCGTTCCTTTTTCGCAATGACCTTAAAGGCCTCATGAACTTTATCTTCAGACTCTCCAAGCTCGTTCAAAATTTGCTCGTTGCGATCTTCAAGGGGTTTGAAAGCGGTTTTAGGCTGTTTTTGTTTTTTAAACCGCGTGATCTCACGCCGGTTTTCGTCCAACTCGCGCAACTTACCGCGTAAAATCGCAACGGTTTTCTCGACAATGGCAATATTGAGATTGAACTCAACCAACAGGCTGACGTGATTAATCGTCTTCTGGGCAGAACGAAGCTTCTGGATAAGGCTACTCAGCTTGCGTTTCGCCTGAGCCACTTTAGATTCTTGATCTCCCTCCAAGATCGACTCGAGGTTGATTTCACCATCTTGAATTTTACGTCCAAGCTCCAACACCTCGTAGCGCGCAGCCTTGGTTTGATAGACCGCCAATTTCAAATCCTCTTCCGCATCTTCAATCCGCTTCGCCAGTTCAATTTCTTGCTGTCGTGTCAGAAGTGGAATCTGCCCCATCTGGCGCAAGTACATACGAACCGGGTCATCCATACGCACCCGCTCGTACTCAAGCACTGAAATTTTTTCGGGTTCCGAGCGGTCATCTTTGCGCGAATCAAAATCGGCATTCGCCTGCGCCGAAGCCGAGGTCGGTTTATCCGCATCCACTTCAATATGATTTTTATTTAAGGTCTGAAGAACATCGTCCAACTTTTCAGAGTTAAACACATCTTCTGAGATAGCCTTTTTAATCTGACGCAAAGTTAAACGGCCGCTTTTCTTACCCAAATCGATCAGTTTTTTGAGAGCCTTATCCAACGCAGAAGGAGCCTCCGCAACCTTGTTCTTCGAAGAAAGTTTTTTGATTTCGGCAGGCGCCACCGCTTTAGAACGCGGTAGAACCTTGAGGGCAGACGATTTTTTAGTCACATTTTTGGGAGATTTAACGGCGCTTTTCATAGGGGACGCATTATACAAATTTGGCTCCAAGAAGCCAGAGAAAAGAAAAGAAAAAAATTACCTGCCGGGCCCGTGACCGGAAGAGGCCTCTTTGGAAGAAGAAAGTCGGGACTGGTAGTCGCGTAGCAGCCTGTCTAAAAGAGCCGGGTCGCCTCGTTCTTCAGCCTCCTTAATGCGAAATCTGAGATCATCAAGCTCTCGGGTATACGCTCTGGTATTCATTCGTACCAAACAGTCGTCAAACGCTTGTTTGCGCTCCTCGTCGGGCCAATCACTGGCCGCCAAACGGCCAAGCCCCTGCCGCAGCCCATCCTCTTTCAAATCAGCCAGAAAAGCCGCCCACTGAATAGTCTCTCCAGAATCCACCTTGAGCAAAAGTTCACGAAAAATTTCTCCGAGCGCCTGGTCCGTAAAATCAGATTCCTTGAGCAGGCGAAAGGCCTTGGCCCGAAGCCCGCTGTCTTCCACCATCAAAGCAATGAGCGTCATTTCATCCGGAGAAAAAACACGCGGGCAAACCCACTGCGGCGGCACCTTCTGCGGCTTCGGGGCCTGGTCCCTGAGCACCGGCCGGGACTCCTTCGCACGAATGCGGCCGAGCTCTGCGCGAAGAGACGACTCATCCACTCTAAGCGCTGAGGAAAGTCGTCCGAGATAATGGCTTGTCAGCACGGGGTTTTTAATCTTTGCCAGGGTGGCCGCAAAATCAGCCGCAACATGCATAACACCCAGTGGCTCCCTCACGTTATATCTGGCCATGGAAACTTGCAGTTTAAAATCAAAGAAATCAACAGCGCCATCGAGAAGCTTTTGAAACCCGCTGGCCCCCTCCCTCCGCACGAAATCATCCGGATCGTCCCCCTCCGGCATTCGCACCAACTTCACATTCATCCCACCCTCTAGGAAAACCTCAAGCCCCTTAAGCGAGGCCTCCAGGCCGGCTCGATCGCCATCATAGATCACAATAGCCTCTTCAGAAAAACGCTTCAAAACCTGCACGTGGGCCTCAGTCAAGGCCGTCCCAAGCGTCGCCACGGTGTTTTTAAAGCCGGCTTTGTAAAGAGCAAGAAAATCCATATACCCTTCGACGACCAGCAGACGGGGTTTTTCGCGATCGATATGTTTTTTGGCGTAGTAGAGCCCGAAGAGCTCGCGGCGTTTTTGAAAAACGGGCGATTCCGAAGAGTTGAGGTATTTGGGACCGTCTCCCTCCGCGATCATCCGCCCGCCAAAACCAATCACTTTTCCCTGTACATTGAGAATAGGAAACAAAACCCTCGCCCGAAAAACATCGTAGGGTTTGCCCTGCTGGCCTTTTTTAATCAACCCGGCCTCAAGAAGATTTTTTTCGGAAAAACCGCGCCGGCTTAAATGATCGTAAAGACCGCGCCAGGCGTCTGCCGCCCAGCCTAGCTGAAACTCCCTAATATCTTCAGGGCTGACGCCCCGGCGGGATAAATAATCCAGAGCGGCCTGCCCTTGTTTCGGATCGTGGAGCTGAGCATGGTAATACTCACGCGCTACGGCACCGATCTCGTAAAGTTTTGCATGGTCGGCCTCATTCGGATTTTTTTTCCAGGTTGACTCAGGAAGGGTGATGTGTGCCCGCTCCGCCAAATGTTCAAGAGCTTCGGGAAAACTCATATTGTCATGCCGCATCAAAAAAGTAAAAACATCGCCGCCTACGGCACAACCAAAACAATGAAAAATCTGTTTTTCAGGGTGCACCATGAAAGAGGGGGTTTTCTCACCATGGAAGGGGCAGAGGCCTTTGAAATTACTGCCCGATTTCTTGAGCGTGACGGATTGTCCGATGATTTCGACAATGTCGCTGGCAGCCCTGACGTCATCGACGCTACGTTCATCACGCGCCATAAAAACATCCCAGCTCGGCTGCTAGTACTAGTACCAAAAAATATGAAATCAACGCCGGATCCATTGAGACATCGGCGCTAGCGGACCTTCCAACACACCATGAACCTGACGGGCCAGCTGAGCCAGTGCATATCCACTGTAAGAGTCTCCTTGGCCAAAAGCTTTTTTCATACCGCCCCAGGGACCCAGCAAAAGAACCTGGGCAGTGAGCGCCAGCAAAAGGATTTTTGAGCAAATCGAAAAAAAGACAGCCGCAAGAGTCGCCGGAAAAGACGCGGGGGGACGTTCCAGAAAAAATGTCAAAAGCCAAAAAACAATTCTCAGTCCCGTCAGAATTAAAATGGCGAGCAAAGCAAAACTGAGCCCCTCGGCCATCTGGTGCGAAAAGATCTCAAGGAAGGGGCCGGCCCATCGATCCCAGATGGGATAAAATTCAAGGGTGGCGTACGCCGTTAGAGCAGTGGCCGCCGCACCTCGGACGGCTTTGATCCAAGGTCGATTCAGCCCGTTCGAAAATCCAAGGACCACCGCCCCTGCAGCCAGCCAATCGATCCAGCTCAAATGACTGAGGGTCGATTGCCACACCGCGCTCGCAATCATCCTGTGATAAAAGTCCGCCAAAAACCCCACGGAAACCCTCCTTCAGCGTTTACGATGCGCCCCAGCACACTGTGATTCATGTCAGAAGTATTTTTACCGCAGCGATCACGCTGACAACAGCAGTATCGACTTTCAGAATTCTCGCTCCAAGATGGGCAAATGTGCCGGAGAAACCACTTGCATGAAGCGTCTGCTGTGCTCTTTGCAGTTCCCCCTGAGAAAACCCGCCCTCGGGCCCAAAATAGAGATTCAGGTCAAGGCGAGACTCCTCCGCAAGTTTTTGGCGGACAGAATCTAGCCACTCACTCAGCCCCACCGCTCCCAAGGTGTGCGGATCAAAAAAAACGTGGCTCCCCCGGGGAGCTCCGTGCAAAACGATCTCCTGAAACTGGAGGGGCTCATGAATCACCAGCAGTTTCCGGCGTCCGGATTGTTTGGCCGCTTCACAGGCTATTTTACACCATCGCTCAAGCGGGCGATCACTCCCTGATGTCATCCTAACCTGGGTTCGCTCTGTAATCATTGGCTGAAATTCTTCAACCCCAAGCTCTGAGGCCTTCTCCACCAATTCGTCCGTCACACCCTTCTGCGTCAATGCCGCACACAACCGCACAAAAACACGGCTTTCGGCAGGTGCTTGACCGAGCTCGGCCAGACGCAAATTTGCAGCCCCATCCGCTTGGTAACCCAAGATCACAGCTGTTCCCTCACGTCCGAGTGAATCTGTCAGCAAAACGGAATCGCCCGCTTTGAGCCTTAGGGTGGTTCGAAAATGACGCGATTCCTCCGCAGAAAGACGAAGCTCCTGCTGAAGGTCTTTCAAAGGCTGTTGCGAAAAAAAACGTCTCAGACGGCGATTGTGTG
>CAYMUZ010000236.1:0-29950 GCA_964393875.1 uncultured bacterium
CGGACTCCATTAAAAAACCATCCTGCCGCACGGTACCGATGACCCCGCCCAGGGAAGACGCGGCTTCAAACAGGGTAAGATCGATCGGGATTTTGTTTTGTTCGGAGAGCTCCACAAGCCTATGCGCCGCGGCTAATCCTGAAATTCCACCGCCAAGAATGGCTATTTTTTTAACGCTATTTCGCACTGATTTCATGCACCGCATCAATCAGTGCCTGCACGTTTTCAACAGGCGTTCCCGGAAGAATACCATGCCCAACATTAAAAATGTGCCCGGGGCGCCCGTCCGCTTCTTTTAAAATTCTTCGCGCCGCGGCAATCACACCTTCGCGAGAGGCGCAAAGCACCGCGGGATCCAGATTGCCCTGCACGGCCCGATCATGGCCGACTTCTTGCCAAGCACGTCCAAGATCCACACGAAAATCAAGCCCAATCACATCCCCGCCCGCCTCTCGCAGCTCGCGCAAAAATCCGGCCGTGCCGGTTCCAAAGTGAATCACAGGAACACCCGGTTTTAACGCACGAATCACACTCTGCGTGTGCGGCAGCACAAACCGGCGATATTCTTCAGGCCCCAGACATCCGACCCATGAATCAAAAATTTGCAAAGCATCGGCCCCCGCTTCGATTTGCCCGTTCAAAAATTTCACGAGCCCCCGCGAAATCTTCTCCATCAGCGCATGCCAGGCTCCGGAATCAGAATACATCAGCCGTTTTGTCTTTAAAAAAACTTTGGAACTGCCGCCTTCAAGCACGTAGGAAGCCAGCGTGAAGGGCGCCCCGGCAAATCCCAGTAAGGGCGTTTGCGCCTTCAGCACCGACCGAGTCAACCGGATCGCATCGTAGACATACGCAAGTGACTCGGCCGGCTCAATTTCACGCAGCCGCTCAATTTCGGCCGCACCTGTAATTTCTCCCGAGATCGAGGGGCCGTCGCCCTGGCTGTATTCCAGACCAAGCCCTAAGGGTTCGAGAATGAGCAAAATATCAGAAAAAATAATGGCCGCATCCGCACGAATTTTTTCACAGGCCGTAACCGTCACTTCACACGCTAGTTCTTTACTGCGGCAAAGTTCCAGAAAAGAGACTTTATCGCGCACCCGCCGGTATTCTTTCATGTAACGACCGGCCTGGCGCATCAGCCATATCGGCGTAAAAGGCACAGGTTCGCAGCGGCAAGCCTTCATAAAAACAGACTCGCGCCGCAAGGCTGCTTCATCAGCCACCCCCTGCCGGGGCAAACGAATCTCAAGCGGACGATTGTCATTGCGTTTTTCTTCAAGCAACGTTTCTGAACGCTGCGCGGTCTCAGCGATCAAATGCCCCATTTTTGGATGGCTCGGCTCAAAATCAGCCTTCAGCCCGCATTCGGCCAGCGCTTCAGTCGCCGTGGGCCCAATGGATGAAATGACCAGACGGCGCATGGCGTCGAGAAACAACGTTTCAAGCCCATTTTCGGACGCCAACCTGCACAAATGCCTGATCTGCACAGCATTGGTCACCAGAGCAAAATCGACATGGCCGTCAATCACCTCATGGATCAGTGAAAGCATGGGGCCCGTGTCTTTCGGCAATGCCCATCGATAAACAGGCACCTGCATCACCAACGCCCCTTTTTTTTTAAGCGCCTCAACCAGCTTCGGATTAGAAATTCCGTATTCCTGAATCGCCACGGTCTTGCCGGTAAGGTCAATGCTTTTATCGCTCAACTCAACGGCCTCGAGCAATTCCTCCCACGTGTTAGGCTCCGGAACCTTGAGTGTAACCGCGACACCCCACTCCGCCAGAACACGCACCGGCTTTGGACCGCGCGCCACAATCGTCAAGCGATTAAGCGCCTGCGCAATGTCCTCACGGGAATGATCCAGCAAAAGCGCCTCAAACAGATAACGGGCGCCCACGCCGGTCATAAAAAAAACCATGTCAATTTCGCCGCAAAATAAACGCGCCGCAAACCTGGAAATTTCTGAATTTTTCTCAAGTGGAATCTCCTGCAGGGTTGGCGTCACAAGCGGCACACCGCCCTGTTTGAGAATGCCTGAGGTCATCGCGTCAGCCATTCGGCTTTCAAAGGCCGCCACTTTCCGTCCGCTAAAGTTTTTTCTCGTCTGAAGGATCTCGCTCATGGGGATAGCATAGCAAAAAAAGGCATGCGGGGCACGCGATTCGTGGGGAAACTTCTCCCAACCGCAGGAGCGCCCCGCTGGGTCGCCCCGGCTTCAGCACGGCAGGGCTTTGAGGAGAAGAAAGCTGTCTTTGCGAACTGGCGAGCGTTTCAGATAGAGTTTGAGATGCCGCGGCTCCGGCGCGTCCCATGAAGAAATACCGAAGGTTTCTCGCGGATTTTCAACCGCCACCGAAACCCACTCTTTCTTCATCCGCTTTTCCGGATTGTGGAAATCAAGCGTCAGGATCTTAAAATAATCTTTTTTACGTACGGCGTCCACGGCCTGATCCGCGCGCGACGGCCCCCCCACGGGGACAGACGCCCACTCCCCTTTGAGGATCCGTATAATTCTAAAATTCACAATAGCTTCAACAACGGCCGCTTTCGCAGGGTCCGCCTCCACAACATCCGCCGAACCCCGCTCTGCGATCGCGTGTACCCGCAGTGCCTGCACTTCTAAAACGACATCAGCTTCTTTGAAAAAATTTCGCCCTCCCTTCGCGTGGGTGTTTGCACAAGAGCTCACGAGGAAAACCATGGCAACTAGCGCACGCCCATGGCGGTGTCCGCCCCCACTCACGGCAAATTCTCTGACGCCGTTTTGAGGGTGAAGAAAAATGTCGCTCCGCGGCCAAGCGTACTTTTACAACCGGCTTCACCCCCGTGAGCTTCGGTCAAATGCTTGACGATAGCAAGACCCAACCCCGTTCCGCCCGTCTCCCGCGAACGCGCACGGTCCACCCGAAAAAAACGCTCAAAAATTCTCGGAAGATCGGTTGCAGCAATGCCTGGCCCCGTGTCCGAAATAGAAATCTTGAGGCGTTCCCCAAACGGTTCGGCGCTAAGAACAATATGCCCGCCCTCCGGGTTAAACTTCACAGCATTGTCGAGTAAATTTAAAAAAATCTGCGCCAATTTATCGCGATCGGCCCAAACCGCTGGAAGTGCCGGCCCCATCCGGTTTTCAGCCGTCATTTTTTTTTCCTCAAAGGACGTCCGCATTTTCTCTAGCGCCTGCGCAGCCTCTACCGTGACATTCAAGGCCGAGCACTTCAGCGGAGCCTGCCCGGATTCAAGCCGCGACAGATTTAAAATATCCTGAATTAAACGGGTCAACCTCGCCGTATCTTCGTCCATCAAACGAAGGAAATGCTCACTCTTAAGCCGGTCATTGAGTGCGCCTCCCAAAAGGGTTTCAATAAAACCCTTGATCGACGTCAGCGGCGTTTTGAGCTCATGGGAAACATTGGCGACAAAATCACGGCGGGTGTTTTCAAGTCGGCGAATTTGGGTCACATCCCCCAACACTAAAATTCCCCGCACCTTACTTGCCGGGTCTTGAATGCCAACAGCACTTGCACGCAGCGTTCTGGCTGGCGGCCCCGCCCACTCCAGCTCAGCATGAACGAGTCCTGCAGATCCAAACGCCTCTTCCATCAAAGAATGAACCTTGTGATTCAACACCGCTTCAAGCAGGCTCCGACCGATTATTTTTTGCCGCGGCACCCCTAGAATCATCTCCATGGCCGCGTTGGCAGCCACAACCTGCTGCGCACCATCCACGGCCAGAATGCCTTCGGTAATATTTTCGAGGATGGCCGACAGCTTCAGTTTTTCATCTTCGGCCTCACGAATTCTCTGACGCAGCGAAAGAGCCAGTTGATTAAAACTCTCTCCCAGTCTTTTGAGCTCATCTTCGGTCTCGACATAAATTCTTTTACGCAAATCGCCGGCGGCAACCTGATGCGCCGATAGCTCTAGCTGGCGCAATTGGGCAGTCAATGACCGGCCAAGCCACAGCCCCGCCAGAACCGCAAAAATTGCAGCGATCACAAACCCGGCAAGGAGAGGTTCCCGAACGGTATTGACCATGGCTTGCAGTGTGGTCAAAGGCAGGGCCAGCCGAACAACGCCGCTTATTTTCCCTTCGCGACGCACCGGCATCGCGGAATAAAGCATTTGCATCTTAAGCGAAAAACTGGTGCGCTGAATAAGCGAGTTTTCCCCACGCAACGCCTGCGCCACTTCAGGCCGATCCCGGTGATTCTCCATTTCTTTTAGTTGGACAATCGATCGTCTGGAATCTGCCAGCACCGTTCCATCCAAGCCGATGACCGTAATTCGGGTAGCCTCGTGACGACTCAACGCGTCGGCAAGGGATTGAATTTTAGAGTCTATTTTATCCGTGGGGAGGAACGGCTCAAAAAGGTAAGTCAGAAGGTGGTTTTCAGAAACAAGCCGGGCACGCTGTTCCTCCAACATGCGGTCGCCGATACGCAAAAAAAGCAGCGCGCCCATCGCCAAAAATCCAAGCAAAAAAACACCGAGGCATGTGCCGGTGATTTTTCGTCCTAAACTACGCTTAAAAAAATGCATGGCGGGTTAGTTTCACTCATCGGGTTCGAAGCGGTAACCCACGTTTTTAATCGTAATAATGCGTTCGGATTCCTGCTTGATTTTTTTTCGCAGTTGTCCCACGTGCATATCTACTGTTCGTGTTTCAATCTGGATGGATTGATCATAGCCCCAGACTTTTTCAAGCAAAACCTCGCGTGTCAAAACTCGCCCGCGGGCTTCCAGCAATGCCTTAAGCAGATCATATTCTTTGGAGGTCAGCGGCAGCGGCTTCCCTCGCAAAAGAACCTCATGCCGTAAATCATTCATCTCAAGAGCGCCTGCACGCCACTTGGGGGCCATTTTTACTTCTTGTCCGCGACGCAGCACGGCCTTGACGCGTGCGCATAACTCGCGGGGGCTAAAGGGTTTGACGATATAATCATCCGCCCCGATTTCAAAGCCAACAATTTTATCAACTTCCTCGCTTTTGGCCGTCAGCAGGATGACGGGAATCGCTGCCGTTCGTTCGCTTTGCTTGAGTGAGCGACAAACCGAGAGCCCATCGAGCCCCGGCAACATTAAATCCAAAAGAATCAAATCGGGAAGTATTTTTCTGGCCCGTTCAAGTCCGGTATTTCCCGCAGTCTCGGTCACCACGGAATAGCCTAACTCTGAAAGGTTGTAGGAAACCAGCTCGGCAATATTTTTTTCATCTTCAATCAGAAGCACTGTTTCATGGCTCATACGAAAACCCGGTCGCGCCCAGAGCTCAGAGCCCGCGGGATTTGCGCAATTTCGCAAGTTCTTTGCGCGTATCGTCACTTTGAAAAGTGAGCTTAGCTTTTGTGAAGTAAACAGGAAATTGATACTGTTCTTCAAAAAGATACCGTTCCAGCAAGGTAATGAAATAAGCGCGTTCCATTTTGTCTTCTTCCGTTTTTCCGGCATTGATTATTTTTGCGGAAGCTTTTTTCCAAAAAACGCTTTTCCATTTCTCAAAAAAAACGTTGTCTTTTTCAACCGCCTCAAAAACAAAATTAATCGAAGTTCTTTTTTTGTCGCGCATCATGTAATCGACATCAAGCCGGAAATTGCTTCGAAACTGTCCGTCGGCAAACGGCACGGTTTTCATGTGATAACTCACCGCCGCGATTCGATAACGATCTACTCTATTTTCGGCCAACGCCGTCAAATGGAAAGAAAGCCTGCGCGTATACTGCGGCGCTACACTGAGCCGACTGCCCTCTTGAATTTCAACAAAATCGCCCTCTTCATCAACCTCACGACCCTCTTGCAATACGCTCAAAAAATTTCCACGTGTTTTATCTACAAGTTTATCGGTCTCGACATTCTTTTCTTCGACGCGCTGGGTCAGAACCTCATGCCGACGCTGTGTTTCACTCTTCATTTTTTGAAGAGCCTCCGGCAGACCGGAAAAAACCTCTTTGATGTGTTTGTCACTGAACTCCACCAGAACCTTATCAAACTCTTGACTGAGTTCCTCGTTCATTGGCCAGAATTCGTTCCGCACAAGTTCAATAAAATCGTTGCGCAGGCGCGCCGACTCCTGCGCCGCATGCCCCTGAATCATACTATTCTCAAGTTCAAACCGTCTCTCCACTTTTTTGGTCGTTCCGCCGGGCAGTTTGAGACTGAGGGAAACATCCGCTGGGTAACGACCGTCTTCGCTAGGCCACACAGTCAGATCAGAATTCCACTGACCTAAGTTTTGGCTCATGGGTTGTGACATATTCGGGTGGTGCTCACGCGCGAAAATTGTGGCGGTCGTGGAAAAGCGCACTTTGACTTTTTGGTCAGGCCCCGCCGCGGCAGGCACAAGAGGAATGATTTCCATGTCTCGGTGGGCCTCTTTTTTAAAAATTTCTACCTTAAAAACCTGCGCAGGGGCGGAGGGCAAAAAAGTCACGGCAAAAAAAAGAACTGTAAGAATAAGTGCCGATGTTTTTCTCATGGAATATTTCCTTCTCGAATGTGACAATTCACCTCGCCCCAGACTTCCCGCCGATTTGCTGCATTATAACGTTTCTAAGCCTCTCTCACACGCCCAATCGACTTCTGGCACAAAACACAAAACGCCCTTCCGAAACCGGAAGAGCGTTTTGTGTAAACAAGCCTGCATTCTTAACTTACTTGGCTAAAATTTCCTGTGCCGTCGTCTGATCCACCTCAGATCCCCTGTTGATAAACTCCTGGGTCATCTGATAGGCTTCGTCATCCGTAAATTGCTTCGGTGGATGCTTCTTAAAAAAAGCGGAAGGTCCATACAAAACGCCCCCTTCGCCGCGCTCAAGCGCCAACTTGCAGCATCGGATGGAATCAATGGCCACACCTGCTGAGTTCGGAGAGTCTTCCACGGAAAGACGCAGTTCAATGTTCATGGGGATATCGCCAAACATACTGCCTTCCATGCGCAAAAAGCACACCTTGTTATCCTTCTGCCAGGGCACATAATCACTTGGCCCGATATGAATATTTTCCTTATCAAGCGGCTTCCCGGCGACAGACTGCACCGCCTGAGTCTTGGAGATTTTCTTGGAGTGCAAGCGCGTACGATTCAGCATGTTGAGAAAGTCTGTATTGCCGCCTGTGTTGATCTGGTAGGTACGCTCAAGTTTGACGCCGCGCTTGTTAAAAATATCTGCAAGCACGCGATGGGTGATGGTCGCACCCAATTGAGCTTTGATATCGTCCCCGATGATCGGAAGATTCTTGGCTTTAAAACGAGCCGCCCAAACCGGATTGCTCGCAATAAAAACAGGAATGCAGTTGACAAAACCAAGCCCCGCCTGAAGCGCACACTCGGCATAAAACTTAGTGGCCTCTTCACTACCCACAGGAAGATAATTCATCATCACTTCCGCGCCCGAATTCTTTAAAATACGAACCACATCGTCAATTTCTGGTTCGGGAAGGTTCGCCGGCACAAAAGTATACTTCGCTTCATACTCTTTCATGTGTTCAGAAAAACCATCCAGCAGTTTTCCCATGCTGACTTTAACACCACTGACCGGCAGGTCCTTACAAAAAATCGCGGTGCAATTGGGCAGTGAAAAAACAGCTTCATTGACATCTTTGCCCACTTTGCGCTCGTCGATATCAAAGGCCGCCACCACTTCAATATCATACGGCCGATAGCCGCCGATTTCCCAGTTCATCAGGCCAATGGCTTCTTCGGGTGACTTATCCCGGTAGTAATACAGCCCCTGAATGAGCGAACTGGCGCAATTGCCTACACCCACGACTGCGATTTTAATTTTCTTCATGAAAATGAATCCTCCAAGATTCTTTCTGTATTTTTCAAAGCCATAACCCGGGCTTTGGCGGGTGCAAAGGGGCGTATGATAGCATCGGCACAGTAAAAAAGTCAACCATTCCAGCCCAAAAATTAAACAGTTGCCAGGAAAGGGGTTAGGGCATGTAAATCAGCCAAAAGGCCCACAAAAAAACGGTCTTTAATGATCTCGGACGCCCTTGAAATACCTGCGGGTAAATCCTCTTCGCCACTACGCCGGCAGCTGAACTGTTTCGAGGTTCTTCAGATCACGCATGAGCGCCGCAAGCCGGCCAATCGGCCACCCGCTGAGAAGCTTTCTGGAATCGATCCAACATTGCCAGTAATCTTTCATCCAGCAGCGCAGCAAATCCTGCCAGTACGGCTTGATGGCGAAACCTCTCAGCGTCCACGTGTACCCGCAGTTTGAGAGGATGAGCCGTGTGCCTCCCACATCGACTGTCTTCTTCATGACTAGTGCCTCATCGGCAGAGAGCAGAACCGGCCAATAGGGCCGGAGTGCACTTCGGAGCGAGGCACCGCCGAGATGCCTAAAATCAGCATTGCGAAATATGCTTTTTTAAGAAAAAAAAATTGAGTATTATTTATATTGACAAGCTTTGCTTTTTGAGCTAGCGTACGCACTAACACCCCTAAAAATTTCAGAGGAGTAGAGATCATGACCCAAAAGCCTGCCCGCCATTCCAAGGATTCATTCAGCCCAACGGAAGTCGGCACCCTGGTTGAAGGGTTTCGCCACGATGTCGGCATCATCGCAGAAAAAGTCGACCGCCTTTCAAACAAGGTCGATAAACTCGATAACCGGTTTTCAAGCGTCGAAGCCAGACTGACCAGCGTCGAGGATGCTGTCCGCATCGCATTGCCAAATCTCTCACGCAGAGTTGAAAAACTGGAAATCAAAGTAGGCGTTTGAAGACTTGCTTGGCGAAGTGGTCCCCTTTTTATTCTCCGCACTTCAAGAATCTCTTTTGACGGAATGGCGCCCGCGCGGAAGCTTTGGCTGATTTCGAAACTATTGGGAAGCGGTTTTTGAACTTCTTTGATTGGCCGGAGTTCATTGTGGAAAGGGCTTTCGCTTTCTACGGTTTCGACATAATTTGAAGGACTTCCAAAAGATTTTTCTAATACTGCCCAATACCCACCCATTCCCACAGTTTATCCCGGTACCCTGCCTGGCAAACTGGATAAGAATTAAGGAGGACAATACGTTAGGCGGCCCGGATTACGGCTTTGAGGGCTGCCAGATCAGCCATGAGGCTGGCCAATCGGTTTCCGACATAACTTGAAGCTCTTTCAAAACGATCCAGCGCCAACAAAGACTTCTTGGAAAGATCCCAGGCAGCCGCCAAAATGGCTGCAGGGCGGAACATCTCCTCATCAATTTTGATACGCAACGGCTTTCCTGTGGTCACAAATCCTGCCTCTGTTACCAACCGGTCATCCCCTGACAAAATGCCCGCCGTATCCACTCGACCCAGAAGATTCAAGTATTGATTGATCGCTGATTTTAGACGGTCTTCAAAAAGAACTCCCTTGAGGGTGAAGTTTGGAATCTGTGCAAGCTCAACATGAAACTTGGCTCGCACGGCAGCCTCAAGCCGCGCCTTAAAATCGTTGAAGGCCGCCTCTTGCCCCGTTACAGGCATGTAGTATTTAAGTCCGGGCATGCGAATAAGAATCGCAAGTGTAGTCACGACATCTTCCAAAACTACTTCATCCATCTTCTTCTCGAGAAAACGATGATCAATAATGGGTCGCGACGTATCCACAATTCCTTGTTTTGCAATCAACGCATCCACCGCCTGCTGAATTTGCGCAGGCAGGCTCATCGTCGGTGTTTCAGCTGCAACCACCCTAGAAGGCATGACCTGAGCAATCAACTCAGGGCTAGAGCCAAGCAGCATTATCCCCCCCATAAAAACTCTTGCTAGAATGACCATGGCTGCCGCAGACCGATTAACCGACAAGCGTTGCTCGGCGCGCACAGCCCCTTCCCGCACGTCGGCCCTCGACGCGGAGGCCGAGGACAGATCAGGACCCGGCACCTGCAGGGACGGCGCCTGAGCAGTCGCAGCCACCGGATGTGACTCTCGTGTCGTATCCCTTAAGGGGATACGCACTTCGGAACGCAAGAAGGGAAAGCGTTTGGGATTGCTGTCGTAGATTTTTTTGACCAATTTTTCAAAACGTTTTTTGGACGCCGGCGGGATATCTTTGTCGCTTGCAACGGCCTGACGAAGATCCCGACGCCGCAGCAGCAAGGTTTCCAGCGGTTTGGTCTCCTCCTCGAGGAAATCAAGTTTGTCCGCCACAAAATGAACCAGGTGACGTTGATAGCCCAGCTGCATTTCCAGCTGCCGGGTCACCGCTTCAAAATAATCTTCGCCAATCTCTTTGTTGCTTTTGGCCAGGTCACGTATCAAGGCCGCATAAAACTCCAAATTTTTGTTCTTGAGCTTGCTCTCAAAATCCTCATACTGCTTCGAGGTCATGCCGCCCGATTTATTCTGCAGGCCGTTGAACTCTGTCTGTAACGCTTTCATCTGTGCCTCCACATAACTGAGTTCATCCCACTTCAGCGGTTTTTTCACCAAATCCGCCACCATATCCTGCACCTTACCCAGCTCTTTCTGCCGCCCAATAAGTTTTTTCTCTATTTGTTTGCGCAGCAATTCTTTCTGACGGCCATCCGGCAGACTAGGGAAAAGAGCCAGCATGAAGGCTTCAATCTCAAGGCGTGCCACGTTTTGGCCTGCCTTTTTCTGCGCCATAAATTCAATCACTTCCCGCACAGTCGTATTTGAATTTTTCCACAAATTCTCTACGGGCCAGGCTGCATCGCCGGGGGTAAAACGCGGAATGGCACCTGCCGTGCTTTCGTTCTCCGGCGTCCGGGCATTGTCGCGGCGCGCTGTTTCGTCGCTTTCCATATCGAACATTACCGCGGCGATATGATAAACCAATTCTTTGCGCAGCTTTTCTCCCTCGGGACTGTCGGCTTTGACACCCGCCGGTGCCCCTGGCGGCACGTACTGATTGAGCGGGGTCTTCAACACTTCGGGTGTCAGCAAATCACCGAAGAAATCCTTATTGTCCATACCCAACTTTATCTTGATTACCGCTCGCGCATACTGATGCAGAAAAAATTGTTTGTCGGTAAACAGCGACAGCTTGCGCAAATCACGTGCCGAAAATTCCGGCGTCCCCGACGCACTGGCCGAAAGAATGTTCGCGGGCTTGACCTTTTGAAAAAACAGTGCCAGTTCCCCCACTGCCTGCTGGCTCAACTTTTTGGGCGGCTTGGGCGCCTCGCCTTCTTTGACCGTCTGAAAACCGTTTTCAACAATGTCGTGCGCGATATCTATCACCATACGACGCCAGCGAAAATGCCTTTCCAACTGCGAATCTTGCATTGTCTGAAGAGTGTCGTCATCGTAGGCGTCCTTCCAGGTAAAAACCTCGCTGCCGCTAAACTCCCCGTCTGTGATGTTATTGTTTTTTTTTGCTGCAATCTTGAGAATTTGATCGGCCTTGGCATCGCGGCGTTCCTCAGGTGTTTTTACCGGTGCTATTTTCTTAGCCTCGGCTGTTTTTGGCTCTTGGCCGAAAAGTGCCCTCGCAAACGCTGTCACTCCCATCGCAGCCGCCAGTGCCGCCGGCCCAAACTCACGCCGCGTCAAATCGAGGCTTTTCTGTCCAGGCTGACGCACTTCGGAGCGAGGCTCTGTAATAGCAGGGACAATAGGAGTTGCGGCGATAAAACGGACGTCCCTATCTCGAAACTCTAAAAATCCTAACTCTGCGGCACTCCGAAGCAGCTTCGAGATCAGGCGGTCAAGGCCTTGCGTCTTGCCCTGGATTCTCATGACTTCAGCCGTGCTGGGGGCCTGCCAGCCTGCCAAAGCCTCGGCAATTTGCCGTGAAAATAATGAAGAAACATCAATCTCTAGAAGGGGGTTCCTGTGCCCCGAATAAGCCGCATAGACAAGCCGAAGTCCGCCTGGTTTTTTGAACCTCGTCATTGCCTCCTTTTGGATACCGTTCGGCCAGGCTACCTGCGGCCACATGTTTGAATTGATCCTACGTTCTATGTCATCCGAATCCCATGCACTGATTACGCCTATCCCAAACCCCGCCTCTTCCGGAAGTGATTTCCACAAAGAGGCAATGGCCGCTTCCATCCCTGCTCCAGTCATCATGGCCTTCAATTCGGAAGCATAGGGATAACTCGAAGTTTCCAGGGCATCTATGGCGGCATCGGAGATTAATTTCGTACCCCTGATCACCTCCAAGAAAGTGAAATAAGAAGGGACCTGCGGATCACCTAAAACCGGCAGATTTGTCGACGCATCATAAAGGACGCCTTCTGAAAGCAAGGCGTCCCGGAGTCTTGTTGTTGTAGGAAGGTTTTGGATAAATTTCAAAAGAAAAGCAAAGGCTTTATCCGCGCCTCGAGCCGTTTCAACGTCAAGGACTGGGCGATAGAAAATTCCTTCCCTCTGAATGGCCCCGCTGACCGCCATGCTGTAATCATAATCGTTCCATAGATCGGGCTGTATCTGATCTATAACGACTTCACGAACGCCCAATTTCGCGAGAACTTTGCGGATGCGCACTCCAACTCTGCTTGTGAAGAAAGCAGCCCAGGTGTCATTGTCGCTTGAATGCAAGAGAGTCCTCACGGTTGAAAGATAGTTATCAAAATTCTTCCAATCTCCGAATCCGTCAATGCTCAAATATTGAGTAATCGGCTTGGATTTTTTTGCTCGAACGAGCCGGACTGAAATCTGCGGAACGTTTTCAATATCAGGTTCACGCTCTGAAAGCGCTTGCCTCATCGCCGCAAGGGCGTGGTCTTGCCGCGTGCGCACTTCGGCCCTTGCGGCGGAGGTCGAGGACAGATCAGGACCCGGCACCTGCAGGGACGGCGCCTGAGCAGTCGCAGCCACCGGATGTGACTCTCGTGTCATCTGGCCAATAGGGCCGGAGGGCACTTCGGCCCTTGCGGCGGAGCGCAAGGACTCTCGTGTCGTATCCCTTAAGGGGATACGCACTTCGGAACGGATTGGAGCAAAACCAAGCCCTAATTGCCTAGCCGGCGATAGAGCTATTTCGGCGTCAGTATGATATTTGGAGATATCCACAGCGGTCACGTGTGCTAGCCACGCGGTATCCCGATAAACAAGCCCGTCTGAGGGCAACAATTCAAGAGCAATGCTCGTCGATGCCTCTTCCGGTAGGTTTGCACGCGAAGAGAAAGCGACATAGTCCAATTGTTGAGTCTCTTTAGCCCAGTTGAGAATCTCGCGTTGGAGCGTCGCGCTGGAAATTGAACCTGAGGTATAAACCCTTTCAACCAAAAGGACTTTCTTGTCTTCTTCTTTTTCTCTGGCAATTTCCAATACCACCCGTGCTTCGACACTTTGATCGACTTGAATCTGCGCCAAGAAAAACTGCCCTTGTCTCGCACGGTTAATCGGACGACCCTCCTGGTTAAACCCCGTTGGCTCAGTAATACGTTGGCACGTATAGCAGGGTCTTTCTCCACTGTGAATGAACTCCGCAGCATCCTCAGTAATGACAAATTCTGCTTTCAGTTCGGCCTTAGCCCCTACTCGCTGTGCAATCTCTAAATGACCAAAATCAATCAGGACTTCAGACCAATAAGGAAAAACTTTCGGGGCAGATTCCTTAAGCTCTTTTTTCCACCCCTCGATTGTTTCGACGGCTATTTCTTGCGACTGCTCCATCTTGGCAATAAGAGCTGTAAAGATAGCCCAAAACGGATCAAAATCGTCCGCCCTGCCCGCATGCAGAAATCTCTGTCTGAGTGTCTCCTCCCGCCCATCCTCTGCGATTTGTTTAAGCTCCAAATGTGTCAGCAAATCATCCAAAACATCCCTGTAACGTTCTTGTAAACCCTGCGGGTCTCCTGAGAGGATAGAAAGGGCTTTTTGGTGCCCCTGTTGAATGAGGCTGATCAACGGTTCCCCGAACCATGTTCTGATGGCGGGATCGGCCCATTGATAACGCGGGATATTTTTGAAACGGTTGTTCTCAACCGTGGATTCGGAAAGTTTCAACATGTACCGCTCAACCGACTTCTGGCCCGCTTCGTTCTGGAATCCATGATAGCGTGCCAGCAAAAGAAGCAGGTTGTCATTGAACCAGGCTGCTTCATGGTCTTTCACGCTTTTTTTGAGTTGGCCTATCTCCTCGGGGGTCAAACCAACCGGCTTTTCAAAAATCGCACTTAAGATCAGTTCGATAATCTTCCTTTTGAGCACCTGGTAGTGTTCCGCTTCAAGCACAAGCTTCGCGCCTTGTGCATCCCGTATAAAATGGGCCACGAGGTTTTTCAGCTCCTTATTTTTATTCTTCTGAACGTAACGCGGCAGATAGGTGTAAAACGCGGCGAACTCCAGAAAGCTGAGGACGGTCTCCGCGATTCTTTGGCGATCGTTCAAACCCGTATTCATTCGTACCACAATGGCTGACATCCATTGAGCAACGGGATCATCTTCTCTTTGAATGCGCCGCTCCACCAAAGCAAGGATAAAATCATGCAGCTGCCGTCTCGCGTCACGGTTTCGGCCTCCTTTGGGTACATTTTTAATAACCCAGCTGAGCGTGTTCAATTCCAAGTCACTGATTAATTTTATTTTTTGCCCTTCGGCCAGGGAGCTCTTCCTTTTTCTCTGAGGCGCTCCCGGCGAGAGCTGTTGATTCCAGTAACGCAAGGCTTGCTTTAGAAGCTCCGGAGAGGGATTTGAGATAAAAAAGCCCTTCAAATGTTCTTTAGCCACTTCCCGGCTGTGAGCGCCGAGTTTTTTTTCTCCCTGATCCAAGGAGGTGTCATAGGTGTTACGGTACTCAAATGCTGACTGTTTGAAAGTTTCAGCGATTCGGTGATAGAGATCAAAAGCAACACCAGGCTGAGTCACAACACCGACCCTTCGAGGCAGGAGCACGAGCAACTCATCATAATTTTGAGAAATAAAAGTCACATCAGAAGCCTCTAGCTTGCCCGAATTCAGGCGGTCAAAAAGTCCTTTAGCTAGAGCCGTTTGCTGTGCAGGATCCAAGAATGGGAGAAGCAAACGAAACTTCTCAACAGACGGCAGATCGCCAAAAGGCTTTGCTTGCAGCTGAACCATAAAATTTGCGCCCCTACCCGCGTCAATGACTTGCCTAGCCCAACTCCGGTACGGCACCTCCAGGCCCAAGAGGCTCTGATATTCTGATTCAGGAAGTCCCTCCAGAGCAGCATGGTGAAATTTGGCCATTGCGGCAGGAGGAAGCTCCCCACTTAAAGAATTCACGATAAAACTTGCTGTGCTTTCCAAGACCTTTGTCGGTGCATTAAGGTCAGCCAGGTTTCCTAACCTGTCCAAGCGGTAGAAAAACTTGTGCACACCGGAATCTTGATTCATGCCTGATTTTCTGATGTAACTGTGCAGGGCTAGATCGAGCGCCTGAGCAAACTCTTGATCGTCTCCAGCTGCAATCTCAAGGAATAGCTTCGTAGATTTTTGTCTCGATTTAAAAAATTTATCCATACTACCTGCTTCGAGTTTAAGTCTCTGCCCACCCCGCGGCTCCTCCCAAGTCCCGAGCGTCGCCCAAAAAATACTCTTTTCGGTGGGAGAACTGAAGAGGTATCCTATGAAAAGTCGGTTCAACTCTTCAGCGTGACGAGCCAATAAAATGTCTTGTTCCTCTTTGAATTTTTTCGATCGCCGGCTTGTGAGCCTGTTCCATTGATAATCAAGGTAATGGGCAATAGCGCCGGCTGCGCCGTAGGGGTTATCTAAATTAAAATCTTCAATATCCTCTGCGATCCCCGGCTTTAAAAACAAATTGATTGAATCAACCCACGGGCTCTGGTTAATTTGCGCAAGAGATGCCGACATTTTTTCATTGATCCGCACTTCCGAACGGTTCTTTTTTGCTGCTGTTTTTAATTCGGCGCCCACCCCCGCAGTCGGGCTCGTATCAAGCTGCGAAGTATTGCGCATTTCGGACAACGCCATGCTTAACGCCGAGGTAAACGGCTTGGCGTCTACTCCCAATTTTTGTAAACCATGGGGGTGAGTGATAGCAAAGTCCGTCACTCGATGCTCTGATTTGGCTGGATCAAGCGGAGCAATGTAGTTCTGCAAAACCGATTGCACATACGACTCGCGCGCTTTCATGACCGATTCGGTCATGGTCGGCGTAATAAGGGCATAATTATACCCCTTGCCCCTAAAATAATTCTTAAAAGGCTCGGCGTGAAAACCGCCCGTGACAACCGCTGCTTTATTCTTTCCCGAAGCTTTAAGCCGGGTCTCGATATTTTCAAGCATGTCTCCGTCGCGCTCCTCGGCGCCTTGGTAGAAATCTAGCGCGCGCGCGTAGAGCGCGTCAATTTCGGCAAGGTGTTTAAACTCGTAATCACGCACAAGTTTGTCGCTATTTAATTTTTCAAACTGCTTGATGAATGCGGAGGGCCGTAACTCGCCGCTCGTTGCGGGTCGCTCGTTGCTTTTTATTGTTTCATAATCCTTCGGACTGAGCTCGAGATTAAACAAGCGCTTGAGCAAGCGGTGTTTTTTAAGCAGCCCAACGATTTCTTTTTCACGGGGTGTTTCAGCGAGGCGGTCCGCAATCCGGTCCGTCAATAAAGCCAACTCATCAAATAGCCTGTCGCCTTTCAGCTCACTTTGCAAAATTAAATGTCCAACATAAAAAGTGATGTTGGGATAGGCTTGATACGAAAAATTCGCAGGCAAACCCGCGACCATATTTTCAAACAAGATTCCCGTCTCAGGATCAGGCAGCTGGCTTTGGCTGAGCGGGGTTTCAAGGTAACGTTTAATTTCATTGTGTAACTCTTGCGGCAAGCCGCCGATCGCCTTCAGAAACTCGCCGCGTTCACGCGCAAAATTTGTCATATTCAGATTCGCTTCGAATTCTTTAAGCACAAAGAGACGCACAAACATCGGCCATTCCAGCTGCAGTGCAGGGCTGGCTAAATCCTGTTTGAGAATAGCCCTTGCAAAATCTTTTTGCTCACGCAGCCAGCCGTCAAAAGGCACCAACCCATTTTCAAAGGCATCCACCCGCTTGAGGTAGTGCCGCAGCTTTTTATTCAAGTAGGGAGCTGTCAGTCTCTCGATTTGTAGATTCAGCGCCCCAACAAATTTTTCAGTTTTCTCACGTCGCTGCAGCACCTCGACAAACACAGTTCCATTGCGGCGGTAGCTGTCTGTCTTTTCAACTCCCCAGGCCTCAACCGTAGGTTCGTCCTGCAGAAAAAAAACCGGTCCGGAGGCCATGCCCTTCGGCGCCAGCGCTTCTAAAACTTTTCTGTTTAGATCCGCGCGGCCCGGGAAATAATTGAGGTATTCGGGATGAAGTTTGGAGGCATCGCCTTCCAGCAGTAAAAGATCAACGCCATACGTATCTTTCAAGTAATGAAGGATGCCCTCAATTTTTTTCTGCGACTCTAGATCGCCGTGGGCTTCCTGGATTTGGATGATCGCGTTGGGGCTTCCGTTTGAAATCAGTGTCTCGACTTTGCCGAGATCCGCTGGGAGATCAATTTTGAAAGAGGTGGGGACTAAAACTTCCGGCATCGCAAAGGGAGCTGCCATGACGCCGCTTGGCCGGAGAAGCTCCCCAGATAAAAAACAAACGAGTACAAAAAAAGCCGTTAGTTTTTTTGGCACAGCTCCCTTACGCACAGAGCAGCCTCCCCTGAGAGATTTACCACTTAAAGAAGATACTCCGATTAGTGTTGTTCCCATAGACATTTAAAAAGTAGCACATGAAAATTGTAAATTCAAATTGGAAACAGTCAATTAGCATCAATAGCTGTCATTCTATTAAAAGCGTAGCCATTTTTTTATGCGGAATTTAGCGAGAAGGCGGGCGCTAAGTCTCTTCTCCAAGGCGGTGAATCGTCATCATATAGCGAGAGCCGGGTAAGGCCTGGCGGCCTGAGACCATGACAAGCGTCTCCCCTTTTTTAAGCAGTTTCGACCGGAGTATCATTTTTTCTGACAGTTCGAGGAGTAAATCCGTATTCCCGCCATAGCGCATCAGAATGGGAACGACGCCTCGCAGTAAAATTAATCGGCGGCTAATTTTCACAGAGGGACTCATGACAAAAATAGGGGAATTGGGCTTGAATTTTGAGACTAGCCGCGCTGTTTTTCCGCTGAGCGAGAAAACAACAATCCCGTGCGCATGCAAGTCTCCCTGAGCAATACAGGCAGCCCTGGCCACCGAGTAAAGTGCGAACTCTTCATAGCCGTCACCGTGACCCAGCAAATTCAATTCGGCCGCCTGTACTTTTAGACTTTTTTCGGCTTCCTTAAGAATGCCTCCCATCACCTCCACCGCATTGAGCGGGTACTCCCCAACCGCCGTTTCACCCGAGAGCATGACCGCATCCGTTCCGTCAAAAACAGCATTGGCGACGTCAGAAACTTCGGCCCGGGTGGGAGTCGCGCGCTCGATCATCGATTCAAGCATCTGCGTGGCGGTAATCACCGGAATACCCCGCAGGTTGGCCATTTCGATCAATTGTTTTTGAATGGCCGGCACTTTTTCAACCCCAAGTTCAATGCCGAGATCCCCGCGCGCGACCATGATGCCATCCGCCAATTGAAGAATTTCATCGATACGCTCGAGGGCACGGGGTTTTTCGATTTTTGCGATCACGGGAATATCTTTATGCCGCTTTTGCAGCCATCGTTTTAAAACCATCACGTCTTTTTCCGTGCGGACAAAAGAGAGGGCTATATAATCCACGTCCATTTGGGCAGCCACCGCAAGATCACGCAAATCTTTGGCTGTCAGGGCCGGCAGAGTGACTGGGGCATTGGGCAAATTGATGCCCTTGTTCTCACTCAGCAATCCGCCAACCACAACGCGGCAAACCACCTTCGCCTTAGTGACTGCCCGCACACGCAGTTCCATTAATCCGTTATCAAGCAGCACCCGATCGCCCTTTTTAACCATTCGAGAAAATTCTCTGCAGGGCGTCGCCAGACAATCATCGGTCCCCT
The DNA here is from genome assembly GCA_964393875.1 of uncultured bacterium. Classification (GTDB taxonomy): domain Bacteria; phylum Omnitrophota; class Omnitrophia; order Omnitrophales; family Aquincolibacteriaceae; genus JAHFHB01. The sequence continues at coordinate 18,875 of CAYMUZ010000236.1, forward strand.
CCTTGGCCCCCGGAATAATCGTCACTTCTTCACCGGCTTTCAGCTGTACGGAACGGCCGTCTTTGAGCTTGCCGGTTCGCAGACGGGGCCCCTGAAGATCGACCAGAATGGCAACGTCCTTTTCAGTTTTGGCGGCGGCGGCACGAATCCGGCGGATCCAATCCGCCAATCCATCGGGCGTGGTGTGGGATGCATTAATTCGTAAAAGATCAACTCCGGCGAGAATCAATGCTTCCATTTTGGCGGGTTCTTGACACGCCGGTCCAACAGTTGCGACAATTTTTGTTTTTCTCATAGATTTTTATTGTTTTGCCGCTGACTTTTCAGCCGGCACATCCTTGATTTCAGGGGAGTGGGGAGCACACAATGTTTTCTTACACTCGAGCCCATAAAATTTTTCAAGCTCCGTGTCCTGCGCAATGAACTGGACGCCTCCGCCGGCAGCTTCCACCTCAAAATAATACCCCTTCGCCCCCTTGCCCTCGCTATAACGATAACTCACAACCCAGACTCCGGTTTTTTTTTCTTCGGCGTCCCAGCCTACCAGCTCAATCGGCCGGGTCAACTCGGCAATGCGACTGCCAATATAGGCCTCCACACTCACACCCAGTTCCGGAATCACCGTCTTCTTGACACGTTCCACCAGGGTCAGCTTCACAAACTGGTTGACCTGAAACGCCGCTTTCCCAAGATCGATTGCAGGGCTTCCCGATTCGGCCGGTGCCGCCGAACGATTGCCGCCTTCCAGCACATCGACTTCGCGATTTGCCACCACAATCCAGGTACGGCCCGTTCTGCGGTCAATCTTGTACACCGCCCCAATGCTAGCCTGAGTAAGCTGATACCGGTTGTACTGTAAAAAAAGCGCAAAAGCCCCCAGCACGCCGGCACAAAAAACAATGGTCACCGCCACAAGCGTTTTATTCATGATTTGCCCTTTAAGACCCGCGGAAGCGGTGGCCCGCTGATAAGCCAGGCGAAGCCCACCAATACCACGGACGCGATTGCCGCAAGCGACATCGTCTGCTCCACTTTCAACCAACCCGCCGCCTGCAAACAACCGGTCAAAGAACTCCCCACGGAAACACCCGCCATCAATGCTGCCACTCCTACACTGGAAAACGCTTCCTTCAAATTTTCAAAATACGCAACGGCCAACCCAATCGAAAGCGGAAAAAAATAAGAACAGGAAAATCCAATCATCCCATAGGTGGCAATGGCCGCGGACTCGCGCGACAGTCTCAGCAGACAGAAAAAAGAAAAGGCCATCAAAATCGGAGAAAGCCGGTACAGTTTTCGGACATCCACACGCATGGAAACGACTGAGGATAGTAATCGTCCGGCCGTCAACATAATCCAGAAAACCGAAAGACAACTTGCTGCTGTTGCCTCACTGAATGCTTTCACCCGCGTCAGATAAATCGCCGACCAATTTCCTGCGATTGACTCCGCAATCCCGTAGATGAAGATCGCTCCAAAAAAGAACCACGCGCCTCGTGGAAAAAGACCCCTCTGGCTCTGCCCTGCCGCCGTTCCAGGGTTGGGGACAGCTAGCGCCGGCTCCCCCCCTCGCAAAACGCCGCCCATCGTCCCCAAAATCAACAACCCCGCCCAGAGGACAAACAAAAGACAAATGGACTGGGTCCAATCCCCTCGATGATTAAAAAAATGAACAAGCAACGGCGAAATCGCCGCGCCCACCCCAAGAGCCGCATGCAATCCAAGCAACAGCGCTTCCTGCCTCGGCGGATCCGTTTCGGCTGTCACCAGGTTCAACACAGAAAGCAGAAAACCAAATCCAATCCCCAAGCAAAGATTGGCCCCCAGGACCCAGAGAAATACCTCACAATTACCTTGGGCAAAACGCCCTGCGAAAAGAATCGAGGTCAGGTAGCCCCCTAAAAAAATAAAACTGACGGTCAGCAGACGGCTGCGACCCCATCTGGCTAGAGCCTTACGAAAAAACAGACAAACCACAACAGCACTGGCATTCATGGGCAAAAAACTGATGCCGTATTGCTGGTCCGAAAGGCCCCCTGCCTCGGAGCCTTTGAAAATAAAACTGGCCGCGGGGATGACAATCAAACAAATCCCGAGGAAAAAAGCATCGAGATAGAAAAGGGAAATTTGACTAAAACGTTTCATGTGCTGGATGCTTGCCTTATTTCCCGGAGCCGCTGTTTTCAGGCACATCGCCCATCAGGGCATGAATCGCCTCTCGGATCTGACGATCTTCATAACCGGACCGGTCCAATTGAAAAATCATTCCGCGGTAAAGCACAAACCGCCAATCAAACTTGTGTCCCCAGTCTCTATCTTTCCAAAGCAAAATGGGATAAAGGAAACTATCTTCCATCGTTTTTTCGTACGCCTGTTCCAAAGTTTCATCAAGCTGTTTTTTTATCGCAGCCACCTCGGCAATATAGTCTTTTCGTTTATTCGGCTTCTTAAGTGTCGGCCGGCCTTTGGAGGAAATTTTCGAGTAGATTGCCTGCGCCGCTTTCACCTCTCGCCGGCCAGAAATAACCCGAAGATTCATGTGAAATTTCTCTACGCGCCCTTCAACGCCCCAAAGCTCATTCTGCCACTCAGGGATCGCTTTCCCCAGTCGTTTAACGTGCATTCAGTTCCCCCTGTCTTTCTGTTGTATTTATTAGAGAACGGCCGCACAGGCGGCAATAAAAAAGAGTTCCGCAAAGCAACAGGCTCGCCCAAACAAAGGCGCCATCAAAGTTAAGCGGTGCGTACACGAGACCTCCAAAAAGCAGTGCCGACGCAAGGCCTGCTGCAAACCCAAAAACACGGCCGCCCAAAACCGTCATTGATTCACTTTGAATCCATGCCAGAGCTGCCATTATCGGCATGAAAATAACCGTGTAATGATGCGCCTCAGAAACCGGCGCTGCCAAAAGCATGATCATTGGGAAAAAAGCATAGTCCGTGAATTCTTCCACCGATTTCTTGCCGCTTCCGCTTCTGAATGTCAGAGCCCCCGCAGCCGTAAGCAGAAGCATTCCGATTCCGCGGGCCATCAGCCGGATCAAAGAGCTGTGCATCTCAAAATTGGAGGCTGCCGGCAAAAATAACCGTATCAGCACCGCAAAAATAGACTGATTGTCTTCAGCATAAGGATCCACGAGCTGCGCCCAAAGCGGACTGCTGGCCGCATGCGGTGAGACCGCAAGAGTCATCGTCTCAACCCAAAATCTTAAAAGCTGCAAGTTTCTGGAAATTCCAAGAACCAGGGCCGGCGCTACAAAAATAAAGAAAACCAGACTGAACACACCCGTCACACAAACTTTCCATTGTCGCTTTGCCGCGAAAAAAAGAAAAAGAAAAAGCAACGGGCTCACCTTAATCACCACCGCAAACCCCAGCCAAATACCCGTTTCTACCCACCGGCCGCGCTGGTACAAATAAAAGACGAGCAGGGCAAAGAAAAGCGAAAAAACACCCAGTTGTCCGCGAGCCAGCGTATGAAGCATCACCGGAAGGCAGAGCAAGAAAGCCAGAATCGCTGATCGATATCGTCTTGATTTTTGAACCAAAATTGCGCTTGAAAGCAAAAGAACGCCGGCAGCCATTGCGATAGATACACCGTACCAGACCATGACCAAAAAACAAAAGGGTAGTTTTGCAAAAGGCACAATCAGCACCGCAAAAAGCGGTAAATAAACGTAATTCCATTGGCGGATGGTTTTGACATCATAGAGATTCTCACCGTCGATAACCGCTTGAGCGGCGCGTACAAACACCGTCACATCAGTACGCTTGGGCGTTCCGATTCCTCCCTGAAAAAACACCAACACCGCCATGCCAAGTACCAAGGCAGCGACACCCGCAAAAAAAACTTGCCGGCGCTTACAGAAAAAATCATAGATATCGTTGATCACATTCGTCGCCTAAAACGCCTTCGTCTCACAATCAACTCGGTGGATCTCCGCCGTTAATTTCGCCTGAGTCGCTCTTAAGGACTGCGCAGAGACAGCCGCCGCTTTTGAAAAGTCAAGATCGGACGGCTGATCAATAGGCACGAGGTGAAGATGCACGTGCCGCACCTGAATACCCGCAGCCATCAATCCGATTTTCGTGCAGGGGATGACCTCTTTTAAAAACCTTGCCGTTTTTTTTGCAAAAAGCATCAGACGTGAATAAACATCCGCTTCCATTTCAAACAAGGCCTCTGAAGCTCGTCTTGGAATCACGAGCGTATGCCCTTCACGAAGAGGTTTGGGTGAAAGAAACGCAAGAAATTCTTCGTTTTCAAGAATTTTAAAGGACGATTCGCTGCCTGAGAGAATTCCATCAAAGTTTTCTGCCATAACCACCTGTTTCTTTCGCCATTATAACTGATCACCCACTGCCGCAGGGAACTTCACGACGGTGACGAACAAGATCCGTTTACAACCCAATTAAAAAAGGTGCCGTCTCCGGGAAGCTTCCAGGAAACGGCACCTTTGAATTCAACAACAGCGCAGAGATGCTTAAAACTTAAAAAGCATATCGGCGTAGGTCGGAACCGGCCAGATATCGCTCGGCAGAATCTGCTCAAGTGAGTCAATCTCTGCACGCACATCCGACTGCGCGGGACAGACCTTGTCGCGATAAGCTTCTGCCTTTGCATGCAGATCGCTCAGGCCCTGTGCCTTTTTGAGCACGTTCTCAAGCACCGCCAGTTTCTCGCTGGCATTTGCCAGGTGCGTACTAATGCGCATCAGCACATCTTTTTGCACCACCGCCGGAGCGCCCACGTTCTTGAGAATGCTGATCGTCTGAGCAAGCTGTTCGGTAAACTTCATCACCGCTGGTAGAAACAATCTCTTGACCATGTAAACCGAACACTGCGCTTCGATGTTGATCGTCTTTACATAGTTTTCGAGGTAAATCTCATAGCGGGAGTGGAGCTCCTGCTTGTTAAGCACCTTGTACTTTTCAAAGAGCTTTTCGGCAGACGCATTGGCCATCGCACCCAACGCTTCCACCGTCGAACGAATGTTCGGAATGCCACGTTTTTTTGCCTCCTTCACCCATTCCTCCGAATAACCATTGCCGTTAAAAATAACGCGGCTGTGCTTACTGGCGGCTTCGCGGATGATGGCTTCACATTCGGCATCAACGCTCTTCTTGGCACCTTCAAGCCGTGTGGCAATTTCATCAAGTGCTTCGGTCACAATCGTGTTGAGAATCACATTGGGACCCGAAATAGATGCCGACGAGGGCACCATGCGAAACTCAAATTTGTTGCCTGTGAAAGCAAACGGCGAGGTGCGATTGCGGTCTGTGTTGTCTTTGGGCAACTCAGGCAGTGTGTCGACACCGACGTGCAGATAATGCTGTCCACGCGACTCTGCTTTTTTGCCCTTGGCGAGACTACTTAAAATATCCGTCAGTTCCTCACCCATAAAAACTGAGATGATCGCCGGAGGGGCTTCATTGGCGCCCAGCCGCAAATCATTTCCCGGATTGGCTGCTCCCGCCCGCAATTTATCCGCATGGCGATCGACTGCCATCAAAACGGCGCTTAAGAAAATAAGGAACGATTCGTTGGCATGCGGTGTCTTGCCCGGTTCAAGCAGGTTGATTCCGGCATCCGTGGCCAGAGACCAGTTGTTGTGCTTCCCCGAACCGTTAACGCCTGCAAACGGCTTCTCATGCAGCAAACAAACCAGGTCGTGTCGCAAAGCCACTTTCTGCATGGTCTCCATCACCAGCTGATTATGATCCGTGGCAATATTCGTTGTTGAGAAGATCGGCGCCATTTCAAACTGGGCCGGCGCCACTTCATTGTGCTTCGTTTTAGAGGCCACACCCATTTTCCAAAGCTCGGTGTCCAAATCCTTCATAAACGCAGCGATACGATCTTTGATCGCTCCAAAATATTGATCTTCGAGTTCCTGCCCCTTGGGTGCGGGCGAACCAAAAAGCGTACGGCCCGACATAATCAAATCAGGGCGCTGATCGTAATATTTCTTGTCGATCAAGAAATACTCTTGCTCCGGCCCCACGGTCGAAGCGACACGCTTCGTTGTTTTATCACCCAGAGCACGCAGAACACGCACGGCCTGTTTGGACACCGCCTCCATGGACCGCAAAAGAGGTGTTTTTTTATCAAGCGCAACGCCTGTGTAAGAACAAAACGCCGTCGGAATGCAAAGGGTTACATTTCCACCACCATCTTCCTTGAGAAATGCCGGGGAAGTACAGTCCCAAGCCGTATACCCACGCGCCTCAAAAGTGGACCGAAGCCCGCCACTCGGAAAGGAGGATGCATCCGGCTCGCCCTGAATCAACTGCTTTCCAGAAAATTCCATGATGACACTGCCATCGTTCGTCGGAGAAATAAAGGAGTCATGCTTTTCGGCGGTCTTGCCGGTCAAAGGCTGGAACCAGTGTGTATAGTGGGTGGCACCCTTTTCAATCGCCCAATCTTTCATCGCGTTGGCCACAACGTTCGCCACTTCTGAAGAAAGAGCCGTCCCCTGTTCAATGGTTTTGAGAATTGCCTTGTAGGTCTCTTTCGGCAACCGCTCGTTCATCGCCTTCTGATTAAACACATTACTGCCAAACACCTGCGTGATATCAAGGAACTCGGCCATTTTAAATCTCCCTTTGAAGACTAAATTTAATTTGATGTGAAATGGACGCTACCCACGGCGCCCCAATCGCGTCAATCGGGGGCACAGTGTAACGCGACACTCTTTTTTTGTAAATGCCCACATTTGGCGTTGTCTAAAAATCGACGCGCATGGGGTAAGCAAATTACGTGCCTGTGAGGGATCCTCCCTAGCCGATGCGCTTCCAAAGTGTAATCTGGACAGGGCAGGCTAAAAAACCCTTCGTCGCCCGGTCAAAGGCCTTAAGGTGCGGCTGGCGTAAATGCTTATCAAGATGAGGCTTGCTATACCAATTTTCATAAAAAAGAAACTCTTTTGAGCCGCTCTTATTCACATGAAGTTCGTAATCGACAACCCCTTGCTCCAACCGGGTCGGAGGGATGAGCGCCAGAAGGGCACGTCGCACTAATTTTTCTCTCCCAGGCTTTGCGGTAATCGTAGCGATCACGGTCAAAAGCGGCTTGGGATCAATTTTGTTCATGGGTGCTTTCTTTTCAACAGTTTTGTCTTTCACAAGAGCCTTTCTTATTTTTGCCGGGTTTTTTCTTGCCGCTCAGCTTTGCCTTCATAGCGCCAATGCCAGGGCTCGAAGCCCACTCCTTTGGGGTCTTTCTTGGGAAAGGAAAGCACAAAACCAAAGTCATGCGCATGGTCCAAAAGCCATCGGTACTCCGCCAGAGCCGCAAACTCTTCCGGATTGGTCTCCCCGCTGATACCGTCCTCGTTGATAAAATCCAAAGCCTGGTGTTTCGGATCGCCATGCTCGCTATACCCCGGAAAGGCATTCCAGTGCGCAGTCTCACGTACCGAATAGCCGTGGTTTTTAAGATACGCCAAAAAAAGATAAAGCTGATACGCGGAAGACCGATAACCGGATTCAATATAAAGCCGGTGCCCAAGGTCTTTTTGCATCGCCCGCATCATGCGTTTATAAGCCCGCGCAACACGCGGCGGCGCATACTGAGCGGGAATTTCAAATGGTTTTCCGCTCATGCGGATACGCTGCCCGTGCACCACATGCAATTTCTCACGACCTGTGGCAATTCCATGCCAGGTGGTGTTCAGGCCGGCCTTGAGAGGCTCAAAGGTCTGAAAAGATTTAACGAACACGCGTTCATCCTCTGTGAGCGGTTCGTAAAGCTCTGCAAAAGTCAGCGTCGCCAAAGAAGCCTGAGCTTCACGGGCTTTGATACCGGGTTCCAGCTTGGTTAATACTGTTTTAACAATCGCAATTTCGGAGTCCGCAAGCTGGTCGAGATTCCAGGCCGCCGCAACGCCCCAACCAGAACAAAAGAATACGACGGTACTCAAGAGCCATAAATAACGTTGTTTTTTAATCATGGGGGTTCTGTAAAATTCTATGTTTTTAATAATGTCACTGACAGAAAAAGCGGCAGGTTGAAAAACCTGCCGCTTTTAAAGTGTCAAAGGGAAACTGAGCTTACTAGCTTTTTCCGGCCATTTCCTTTTGCTTAGAGCGAACCTTGGCAACATTAGCCGCAGCTTTCAGGGCTTCCGGATTTTTAGCCATTGCGGAAAGGTTGCGAGCCATTGCCTTCTTATCGTCCGCGGTGGCCTTGCCCTTCTTTTGGCTTCCTGAATCCCAATCATTGGCTGCATAGGCAGCCGTCGCGGTCAAACACAACGCCACAAGAATGGCGGCAAAAATCTTTTTCATGTGAAACTCCTCTATTGGGTTGTCGTTGCAGTTTTGGTAATTTAAAGCTATTTTTTGTTGATATGCTGGAATCACAACCGATTGGCTTTGATTCGTGGGCACTAGAATAGCACACTGCCTAGTAAATCGGCAAATGCTATAAAACTTTAGTTCTTTTTAGCTCCGGGACCGGCTGCCGTCCTCTCCTGAACCTCATCGAGCAATCGATTGGCTCCTTCTAAATCTCCGCGGGCTTTGTGAATAACCGCAAGATTAAACAGAGTTCCACCGATGGTTTCGCCTGAACTGCCAGATTCTTTTTCAATTTCAAGAGATTTCAGGTAAAGCTCTTCGGCAGAATCCAGTTTATCCGCTTGAACGTAAAGGTTGGCAAGGTTGTTCATAGCTTTCGCGGTATTAAGGTTCTTGAAGCCCCAGACGGCCCGCGCCTGCGCTAACACCTTCTGGGCATTTTTAAACGCTTCTTGCAAATGTCCGGATTTGGCAAGTTCCCCTGTGTGCTTGTTCGACGCAACCCAGGCGTCTTCTGCCGTTTCGGAAAAGGCCGGTAGAGACAGCCAAAGGAGTCCGGCCGCTGCTAGCACGAGAAACAACCCGCGGCAGCTCATGGGATCGTCGAATCCTTGGCCGCGCCAAGGTCCAGTAATTTAATCGAGGGCAGCGCCTGACCGCTTAATCCTTCCAGATCGCCGTACATCCCGGACGTACTGGCCACGACACGCTCAATGTGCTTGGCGCGGCGGTCCCAAATGCGCTGCATGGCGCGCTTCTCAGATTCCAACTCCTCCTGCAAACTGCGGAACGTTTCAAGAATGGCTTCTACCCGATTTTTGAATTCAGGGCCGGTGAGGTAGAGATAGAGTGCTTCCATTTTTTCCTGGCGGCCGATTTCTGTCTCACGCGTGCGGGCAACTTGAATCAAAATCACGCGCAAGGCCAATGCGAGGCTAAGCGCCGAAGGAATGTCCGTCACCCAAATACCGTCAATCTGGCGAAAATGGTGCATCCCCTCAGGCAAAGACTCTGAGACGAGCACCGCAATCGAAGCTTTGGCATCGCGTTGATCATCTTTTAACTTCTGAATCCACGAAGGGCTCCAGTGTTTCGTACGTTTGGTCTCCCAAAGAATCTTACCGCACTCACGACCGGATTGCGTGAGCACACTTTGCAAAATATCTCCGCCGCGAGTCCCTTTGGCCACGGCTTCAATGCTGTCAAAGGGAAACTCCCTGCGCAAAAGCGCTTCGAGTTCCACTTCAAGCACTTCTCCCTGGCTTTGCTGCGACCCCTGCTCGGCCTGCCGCCGCAGATCATCAATGTGCCGCCGCATCGATTCGATCTGATGATCTTTTTCAGCCAGCTTCAGACGCTGACGGTCTTCGGCTTCTTGAGAAGCCCGCTCTTCAATTCGCTTGCGCTCTTCATCCAACCGCCGCGCCAGTTCAAGCTCAAGCCCTTTCTCTTTTTCCTCTAGCGCTAGCTTCTCGCGGCGAAGCTGGAGTTCTTTTTGTTCCGCATCCCGCAGCCGTTTATCCTTGCGCTGTAAATCTTCACGAATTCCATCCACCTCAGCTCTGACTTCGTCCGTTAATTTCTGCCGCGTTTCTGTTTCAAACTGACACCGAGCCAGAGCAAGATCTTCCTGCCTTTTCTTTTCAAGTGCCTTCGCTGCTGCTGCAAAATGCTCGCGTTCCTTACCAAGAGCCGTCTCGTATTCACTGCGCAAACGTTCTTCGAGATCACGGCTGATCGCACGGGAAAGTTCTATGGATTGGCCGCAATGGGGACACTGAATGAATTCTTGGGACATGGGACAACCCTCAATCTAAAAAACTCATCCGGCGGAATCTGCCTAAGGGCAGACTCCACACGGCCTGTGTTTCTGAAAATGGATCAAAAATGAAGGTTTGAGATGAGTAAAAAAGAGTGGCTTAGCTTGCCGGCGTAACGTTGACGGCCTGCTCACCCTTGGGACCCTGCTGCACTTCAAACTCAACAGCCATCCCCTCTTCAAGCGAGCGAAATCCATCCGCCTTAATTCCGCTAAAATGTACGAAAAGATCGCTTCCGGATTCGGGGGTGATAAAGCCGTAGCCCTTTTTGTTGTTAAACCACTTCACTGTTCCTCTTGCCATTGTGTATCTCCTTGAAAGATAAAGCAGCCCTGCCTTTAAAAAAAAGACACCGCAAAGGAAGTAACAACCCTTGCGGCATTCTCAGGACTGCGTGTTCATACTGTGAGAAGCATGCCCGATCTTGACGAATTTGTCAAATCTAGAAAGACAACCTGCTGTTACCTTTTAATTTGAGTCCCCTGGCAAAAAATTAGCGGGATTGGCCCCGGGCAAAGGATTTGCGCTCATTTTCGGTAAGATAGCGCTTGCGCAGACGCACATTCTTAGGGGTAATCTCAACCAGTTCATCATCGTCGATAAATTCAAGCGCAAATTCAAGGGTCAATTGGCGGGGCGGAATCAGCTGAATCGCGTCATCCGATCCGGAAGCTCGCATATTCGTCAATTTTTTTTCACGAACGGCATTGACGACCAAATCGTGCCCTTTGTTGTTTACGCCGACAATAATGCCTTCGTAAAGATCCTCTCCGGGGTGAACAAAAATCTCTCCGCGCTCCTGCAAGCCCCAAAGGGCATAAGCCACAACTTTTCCGTCTGTTTGAGAAACCAGCACACCCGATTGACGGGGCGGCAGTTCCCCCTTGTACTTTTGATACTCATGAAAAATCTGATACATAATGCCCGTTCCCCGCGTCATGGTGAGAAATTC
>CAYMUZ010000237.1:0-7799 GCA_964393875.1 uncultured bacterium
TGATCGTATCGTTGACCGAATAACCCATGATTGTCAAAATGCCGGCAATGGCGGCTAGGTTGATCTCCCGACCGGAAAGCGCGTACACGCCGAAAGAAAAGAGCGTGTCATGAAACAGCGCCACCACCGCGGCCAGTGCAAACCGCCACTCAAAACGAAACCCTAAGTAAATGAGAATTCCGAGCGCCGACCACAAAACTGCGTAAAGCGCCTTCTGCGTCAGATCTTTACTCACGCTAGGTCCGATTTTTTCAACACGCTGCAAATCGTACCCGCCGGCACCTGCCATTTCGGTCGCGACCTGTTCAACGCGATGCGTGTCGGTATCTGCACTTTTGATGACAAACTGATTTTCAGCGGGCTCTCCGTAATACTGGATTAAAACACCTTTCATCCCCGATTTTTCAAGACTCCCGCGCAGGTCAGCAATGTTCACATTTTTATGGAAATGCACCTGTGACAATAATCCGCCCGTAAATTCCACACCGTAGTTGTTAGCGCCACGCCAAAAAAGGGCGACCACTCCCAAAGACAGCATGAGTACGGAAAAAATATAGGCCATCATACGATTTTTTAAAAAGTTGATTTTTGTCGGGCGAATGATATGCAGCATCTTGAAATTCAGTTTTGAGTTCACCGACAGCAGCATGTCCAGCACGGCCCGCGTCACCATAATCGCTGAAAACATACTGGCAATGATACCAATCGAAAGTGTCACGGCAAAACCCTTCACACTCCCGGTGCCAAACATAAAAAGAATCACGGCTGTCAAAAGGGTGGTTACGTTCGAATCCAAAATCGCGGAAAAAGCCCTGTGATAGCCCGCTGAAACCGCCACGCGCGGAGTCTTACCTGCGGCAAGCTCTTCGCGCATACGCTCAAAAATCAGTACGTTCGCATCCACGGCCATACCCACCGACAAGATTAAACCCGCGATACCCGGCAGAGTCAGCGCCGCATGGCACATGGCCAGCGAGCCGAACACTACCATGCTGTAGAAAATCAAACCGATGTCGGCAATCAACCCAGCAAGCAGATAGTAGCCAGGCATAAAAAGCACCACGAGCAGCGTGCCGATCACGCCTGACTTCAACCCCTTGTTAATCGAGTCCTGCCCCAAGCTCGGGCCCACCGTTCGCTCCTCGATAACTTCCACCGGAACCGGCAGAGCGCCCGCGCGCAATATAAGCGAAAGATCCGCCGCTTCCTCCGGTGAGAAATTGCCGGAAATTTGCGCCTGTCCGTTGGGAATACGATCACGAATCACCGGCGCTGAATGCACCTTGCCATCAAGAACAATGGCCAGCTGACGGCCGATGTTCTGAAATGTCGCCTGGTCGAAAAGCGCCGCTCCTGTTTTGTCAAATTGCAGTTGAACAATCGATTGGCCATAGCTATCAAAGCCCACCGATGCATTCGTGAGATGCTCACCGGTCAAAATCGCCTGACTTTTAAGCAAAATTTTGCGGGCGCCACCCCCTTCTTTATATTCGACCACTTCATAGCCTTCCACCGGCTTGCCACCCTCGATCTGGCTCATAATCGTAACGTCATCATGCACCAATTTAAACTCAAGATGCGCCGTTCGGGCAATAATGTCTTTGGCACGCTGCCGGTCGGTCACGCCCGGAAGCTGAACGACCACCTGGTCGATTCCCTGCCGCGTAATCACGGGCTCGGCGACGCCAAACTCATCGATACGATTGCGAATGACTTCAACCACGCGCTCCGCTGCATCTTTTTGGGCTTCCTTGGGCAGTTTACTTAAATCGGCATGAAGCAAGAGCTGCATGCCGCCCTTGAGATCCAGCCCCAAATGAATTTTTTCTTGCGGGGGATAGACCTTCCAAAAACTAAAGGCTGTGACGGCGATAATAAAAATAATTTTCCATTTAAACTTTTTATCCATAATAGCTCCTGCTTTGTTTTAAAAAAACTCGAGGAATCCGTGCTCTCAAGCCTTGACTTGCTCTCTCAAACCGGTAATGGCGCTCTTAAGAACTTCCACCTTAGTCTGATCGTTATCTCCCAGCTTCAATACGAGAAAATCCGCTTGAATACTGGCGACCGTACCGATCAGTCCGCCTGAAGTAATGACCTTGTCTCCCTTTTTGACATCCTCAATCATTTTTGAGAGTTCCTTCTGCCGTTTTTGCTGAGGCCTAATCAGAAAAAAATAGAAAATGATGATAAGCAAAAGAAAAGGAACAAAGCTGACAAGCGGATGCGGTTCAGCACCGGCGGCGCTGGCGACTTGAGGTGCGGCGTAGGCAATCTTCTCAAACATAAAAACTCTCCTTAAATGAGGCCACGACTTACGGCGATGAAATCGCTGTCAAGTCGCCCGGCCGAATTTATCCCGTTGAGACACGGGGCCCAATGTCGCTACGGGATTTCCCTATAATGAGGCCACGACTTACGGCGATGAAATCGCTGTCAAGTCGCCCGGCCGAATTTATCCCGTTGAGACACGGGGCCCAGTGTCGCTGCGGGATTTCTTTAAAATTGTTCAGGACCTAGTTATCGGCTATTTGCGTTAAATTGTTCGGTCATTTTTTTTCTAAATGCGTTAAAACGGCCTTCCCGGATCGTTTGCCGGATCTCTCGCAGCAGATGGACGAAAAAGTGAATATTGTGAAGCGATACAAGCTGGGGGCCAAGCATTTCTTCGGCATTCAGCAGATGCCGAAGGTAAGCCCGTGAAAAATTGCGGCAGGCGTAACACCCGCAATCTTCGGCAATCGGCCGATAGTCTTCCGCATATTTGCCATTACGAACCACCACAAGCCCAGACGCCGTAAACGCAGTTCCGTTGCGGCCATAGCGAGTCGGTGTCACACAGTCAAACATGTCGGCGCCGCCGGCCACCCCTTCGAGAAAATCAAGCGGCGTACCCACCCCCATCAAATAGCGGGGTTTATCTTCGGGAAGCATCGGCGTAATTTCATGAAAAATCCGCAATGTGTCTTCTTTATCTTCGCCAACACATAAGCCACCCAGCGCATAGCCATCAAAACCAATACTCACCGTACGCTCCAATGACTCTTTGCGCAAATCGGTAAAAAAGCCGCCTTGAACAATACCAAAGAGCGCTTGCCCCGCGCGCCGGTGGTGTGCCTTCGCGCGTGCTGACCACCGCAGGGTGATCTCTAAAGACTGGCGGATGCGGTCTTTATCCTGCGTCGGAGGCGGACAATCATCAAAAACCATGGCAATGTCACTACCAATCGCTTCCTGAATCTCAATGACACGCTCCGGCGAAAGAAAAATTTTGCTCCCATCGAAATGAGACTGAAAATGAACGCCTTCTTCCGAGATTTCACGCAACCGAGCCAATGAAAACACCTGGTAACCACCGCTATCGGTCAGAATAGGGCGGTTCCATCCCATAAACTTATGCAAACCACCCGCCTTCTGGATTATATCGATTCCGGGTCTGATGTAAAGGTGATAGGCATTACCCAAGAGAATCTCGGTGCCGGCATCTTCAAGATCGCGCGGGGCAATGCCCTTGACACTGCCCTGGGTGCCGACGGGCATAAAGACCGGTGTTTCAAACGCGCCATGCGCAGTGCGAACTACCCCCGTACGCGCTCGCGTTTCAGAGTCACGCGACGTGAGTTCAAATTGAAGAGGCCCCGACAATGTGGATGGATTCATAGTTATTTTCCTCGGCAATGTCACGCTTATAGAATAAGCATGGCATATCGCCGCCCTGGCTTCTATTTTAAAAAATCTAAGGGGGCCAGGACAGGCAATGTCACGCTTATAGAATAAGCATGGCATCGCCGTAGCTAAAGAAGCGATAGCGCTCGCGCATGGCCTCATGATAAAGGTCAAAGAGTTTGTCGCGCCCCCCCTCCCCCAGCAACGCCGCTACCAGCATCAACAATGTTGTTTTGGGGAGGTGAAAGTTTGTGACAATCCCACTGGTTATTTTAAACGAATATGGCGGATAAATAAAAATGTTTGTCACTCCGCTTCGGGCTTCAACCGCTCCGGGCGCCACGGCCGCGGTCTCAAGAACACGCACACTCGTCGTGCCACAAGCAATCACACGGCGCCCCTCCCGACAAGCTCGATTGACTGTTGCAGCAGCGGTCGGCGTAAACTCAAACATCTCTTCATGCATGCGATGTTCTGCCGGATTATCGCACATCATCGGCTGAAAAGTGCCATAGCCCACATGCAGCGTCACGTAAACAATCTCAACCCCCATTTTTTCAAGCCTCGCAAGAAGCGGCCGATCAAAATGAAGGCCCGCCGTAGGCGCCGCAATGGCACTCCCTTTTTGCGCAAAAACGGTTTGATACCGCTCTTTGTCTGTCTCGTCCGCCTTGCGATCAATGTACGGTGGCAATGGCATGAACCCGGTCTGTTCAATTTCTCGTGTAAAATCAACATCCCCAAAATCCAGCAGGCGTTCCCCAGAATCAGGCGGCGCATCATCGGTCACCGTCGCCAAAAGACTGTGCCCGCTCTTTTCAAAAAAGATTATCTCCCCTTTTTTAATACGGCCCGATGGACGAATAAGCACCTTCCAACAAGTCGTGCCCAGGGGCTTTAAGAGCAAGGCCTCCACGCTGCCACCGCTTTTGCGCCGGCCAATCAGGCGAGCGGGCATTACCCGGGTATCGTTGAGCACCAAAACATCCCCCGCTCTAAAATAATCAAACAGACCGGCAAACCGCGCATGAGTTTTCTGGCCACTCGCACGGTCGTAATAAAAGAGACGGGAGGCGGTTCTTTCCGGCGCAGGATGGTGAGCAATCAACTCCGGCGGAAGTTCGTAATCAAAATCGGAAAGCTTCATGAACCTCTCCGCCTTCACTCACACCTCTCGCAAAATACAATTTTAAAATTTTTGTCAGAGTCATCACAGGCTATGGACTCTCTAAAATAGACCGAAGCTTCCGCAGGGTTTTGAAGGGAAGCGAGACGGTGAACCGGTTGACAATTGCGACCGGGATAAACCCGCCAGCGCTTGTATGCATACGGTAATAGACCCGAGTCATCCCCTTTGGCTGCGGTGTAAAACGCCACTCGGCATCAAGAAACTCCACCCGTACCCGGCCTTCTTGCGCGGGATAGCGGTCGTTCGCCGCGCTCAGTTGATAACTCACAACACCGGTGGCAGTATCCACGGTTTTGAGGCGCCTGTAAATACCATCGCGATCGGACAAGGGCCAGGGCAGATCGGCTGCGAAGTAAACCAGGCTTTCATCCGCCGACACTTCCTTGAGCAACTGAGCCTCTTTGCAGCGATAAAACCATTGGGTCAATCGCTCGACCTGTTCGTAAAAACTGGTGACGGTGCCGAGCGGGGCATGGATCTCTGTCTCGGCACGAAATTCCAGCACCGGCGAAGCTTCCACCGAGCGGGTAAAAACACGAATTCCATTCTTGTCCTTCTGCAGTTGCCAAGAAGGCTCCGCAGCCGTCGCGGAGGCGGATAAAACCAAAAGTAACCCAAAAAAAAATAAAACGGACTTGTTCAAGCCTCAACTCCTCAGTTTCGAGAACTCACGAGATCCCTATGCAAACTCTCCACTTTCTCGCGGGCCCCCCTAGACCTGCCAGGCCCCATTTTGATACACCACGTCTTTGTCAAGCGTGACGGACTCCGTCACAGCAAAAACATCCACATGATGCCGGGCTACCCTGCGTTGCAAATTATTTTTTTTATACAGCCCGTGTTTGGCCCCCAGCGATAAGTGAATGCCGCACATACGTTCATAGGTACCGATATCGCTGACCAGACGCTGCGGGGTGAAAGCGCGGTTCAGGCCAAAACCAAACTCACGCACCCACACCTCACCCTCGTCGGCATGAATATTGGCGAGAACCCGGTCAAACTCAGTATTCGAATCGATCACGTCCACCACTTTTCCTTGGGCCACCACAAGGGTCATCGCATTATCTGGTTTGTGGGCAGTGAACGTTGTATCGCCAAAAACAAAAACACGAACGCGGCCGCTCACCGCTTCCAAATTTTTGGCTTCTGTAAAAACCTCGCCGATAGGAAACTGCCCGCCGACATTCCTCATGCCGGCATAGTCTCCCACGTTCAGCTTCGCCGGCTCAAAGGGAGAATCAAATATCAGCTTTTCACCTCCGCTCTCGAGCACCCCACAAAGCGCCCGGTCAATACGCTCTTTAAGCGCGCGGCCAATGCCGCGATAATAAACCGGATCATACGCCAGTGAGTCAAGATAGTAGAGCGCTTCCAAACCAAGCATACGGCCCAGATGCGGATGTTCAATCACCTTGAGAGACCGTTTAAAAAGTTCGACGCGAATGCGGAAAGCCTCAAGGCGAAAATTTGCAGATTGAATGAGCACCACCAAATCAGCCGGCACAAGCGCCTTAAATGCCGCGAGAACAGCCTGCGGCGTCACTTCATCAAAGTGGATGAATCTTGCTTTGGGAAGACAGCGGCGGTAAGCTTCGGTCAGCGCTTTCGCAAGCCCGCAGCGCTCGTCGTAGACCACCACAGCCGCCTGCAAATCCGAATACTCCATCGCAATCGAAAGGATATCCCCCACATGCTTTTGGGCCTGATCAACCGCATCGTGAGGGATACCATCAAAGGTGTCCACGTGTCTTATCTTTTTCTTCGTTTGGTCTTTAGGGGCTGGGTGGGATCGCCCATAGCAAAGCGGTAGTTAAATCTGATATTCGGTGGGCTTGACCGTGCCGAAGGGAATCCGCAGCCAAAGGCGCTCGTGAAAGAAATAAATAAAGAGCTTCACCGTCGTATCGATCAGCCCGACTTTCGCGGCAAAGTCCCCCTTACCAGTCAGCCCCCAAACAATACCGGCTGTGATAATCGTGGCGATGAAACGCCAACTGAATGCTTTAGCAAAACTTCGCAGTTTAGTTTCCATAGAGTGCCCTGTGCCGTGTCAATTTAAAATTTGGGAGAAGATTATATCCACTTTCCCCCGCATGCAGGCTTAATACTTTTAGACTATTCGTAACGGTTTATATGATAGCAAGTTAAAGAAATTCATCCAGCAGCCTTTTCAAATTTTGCGCCAGTATTTTTTTCACTTCACAGTCGAAATCGGATTCGAAACGCCTGTCCTGTTCAGTGCGAAAACTTGCGTATTGTTTTTCGGCCAAAGCAACGGCGACATCGTGAGAAATTCTGCCCTTATCTCGCAGAATATCCTGTTCGTTAAATTTTAGAAACGCGTCCAGCTTTTCCACCCAATCACGCATTCGCATTAAACGGCCTTTGCGGGCCTGAAACTCCGCATAATCCAGATACATATCAACAATATGGTTCAGTTTTTCATTTCCTCTTTTTGCAAATAATTCTTTGCAATGCGAATATCCGAAGGCAATATCTTTCCTTTGGTGGCTTTCCGCCAAGTGGTCAACCCCATATGAGGCTTGTCCTTACTGACCCGTGAAGCAATAATTTCCGCCGCCGTCTTTCCAGTGATTGCGAAATGTAATTTATTTTGCACCGCGGCAAAAAACTTTTCTGCTTCTGCCGTATGTGGAGAATAATCGATCGATGTCGCATAGATATCGGTGATTTTTTGATAAACCATGCGTTCACTGCCCCTGATTTCCCTGATCTCTTCAAGCAATTCATCAAAGTATTTCAAGTCAAATTTTGAACCTTTGATAAACCTGTCTTTATCGAGGGCGAAACCCTTCAGGATATAGTTCTTCAACCGCTCAGTGGCCCATGCGCGAAACTGGGTGCCTCTGGCAGAATTGACTCTGTAACCAAGGGCGATAATGGCTTCCAGACTATAATGCTTTGTTCTGTATTTCTTGCCATC
>CAYMUZ010000238.1:0-2656 GCA_964393875.1 uncultured bacterium
ATGGCGAGGCCCGAACCTCCGAACGGGCCCGTGGCCGCACGCGCAGATCAATTTCGTGGGGCGTGGCCGCCACCCCTTCGCGCCCTAGCTGGATCACAATGCCTTCAAGATTTGAAAGTTGGCCGCGAAAGTCCCGGTCAAAAACCGGAGTTGAAACCGCCAGGGCCATGCCATCAGGCGCGCGGGTTGCTGTGGAAACCAGGGAAGGCAGCTGAAGACTGGCATACCCCAAGGTCATCAGTTGCTGGTAATAGGCGCGGTGGCGCTCACTCACCTGGGTAATGGCCGGCGTAATGACGTAATAAGTAATGTTTTCTCGGCGTAAAATCTGACGAATTTTTTCCTTATGAAAGCCCCCAAAAACAAGCACGGCAGTCTTGGCACTCCCGGCAGGAACTGCTGGATCTCGCGCGGAGAAAAACCGCTCTAGAGTCTCTTCGATGGTATGGTCGCGCCGATGCGCCGTTTCATAGAACATTACGGCCGTCCGGATCTTTTTCTGCCAGCGTTTGGACAGCACAATAGACTCCCCGGATTCCTTCGCAATAAAACGCGCCAACTCGCCGGTATCGAAGTGCTGCAAGCCGTCTTTCATGACGGCATATTCTTCCGCAGTCACTTCCGTATGATTCAGCCTCGCTAAAAGCTTCAGGCGCTTGGTGTCATAAAAAATCCGCAGATCTCTTGCGGAATGAAGCAGGCTTTTGGCAAAATCATTTTCAAACCTTTCCACCTCCTGGAACAATTGGCTGTAATCCAGCTGCTCCTGGATCCGCTCGATCAAGACTGGATCCTGGGCCTGCCCTGCTGAAAGAAGCATGGAAATATTAGGGTATCTAGAGGAAAAAATCTCGAAAGAGCTCTGGTCGACACATAAACGCCTGGATTGTGTCAGGTAAGCAAGAAAATCAATCTCCTTGCGGTCAAATTTCTCTTTGAGTGTCATCCAGATCTTCAGGGGTCTTGGAAAATAAAGATTGGCGAGCTTCTGGATTTGAGCGCTCATGATTTTTAGGTCCGTATCGATGTCCCCCTGATACTTTGCATTCCGCTGATACCAACGCACGTTCTCACTGTGCATTCTCAAACTATCCGCGCCGCTCAAACGGAAATCAATCGTGCGGTTGATGTGTGCATATTCCGCTCCGCCAATCCTGAGCTTGTCCATAAGGTAATAAGACACCCGTTCGCGCACCTGCGGATTTTGAATGCCTTTGAAATAATCGTCACTCGGCACATCCCCTTCAAACCCCTCTTCATAAACAGTTTGTACGCCGGCCTTTTTCACTAGCTGCTGAATCATCTGCGCAATATGTTCCTGCGCCTCCAAAGAGTCGTGCGCGTCTTGAATATAGATCACGGTTCTGCCGGGAGCCCCTTGGTAGGATTCTTCGAGCGTGCCCAGGTCCTTTGGAATGCTCCAGACTGGGCGAAAAGTTTCCGGCTGTGGCGCAGAGGGAATCACGGGCGCGGCATAGACACACTCATTGAAGGCGACGCATAAAGACAAAAGGGTAGCGATAAACGGACGGCAAAAAACAAACCATCCCGCTTGAGAATCAAAAGCCCCATGACGGTTCTGTTGAATCATAACTTTCTAGAATCCAATGAGTTAGTTCTTGTTTAAAGGATACTCTCGATAGAAGTAAGAAGCAAATGGGGCTCGGATGGAGGTAACCACTTATGGTGAAAATGGTTATGAAGAGAATATTTTACAGAACTGCTGAAATCGACGCAGAGGCCTGTCAGAGGAAGTGATTTGCCAGAGGTAATTCCACCTTGAGGGTCGTCCCCCGTCCCAGGGTACTTTGAAGGAACAACGTGCCGCCGTGCGTATCACAGATCGTCTTTGCAATGTTCAGGCCAAGCCCGGCCCCTTCCATTGACCGCGACGGGTCGGTGCGGTAAAAACGCGCAAAAACTTTTTGTTGAAATTGAACTTCAATGCCGGGTCCGTTGTCTTCGACAAAAACCACCACTTTATCGCCGGTAAGCGCTAACTCCACACGCACCCAACCGCCCTCTTGCGTAAACTTGAGCGCATTGTCTAAAAGGTTCATGAAGAGACGCTTTAAATAAAGGGCATCGCCGAGAACCGGCGCATGAACGTGAATTTCACTTTTGAGGGTGATCCTTTTTTTTAGCGCTCTTTCGACAAATCGATCCACCATCAAAATAAGAATTTCATTCACATACACAAGTTTTTGTTCAAAGCGAAGCTGCCGCGCATCGCTTTTGACTAAAAGCATTAAATCATCGACTAGACGGATCAATTCATCGACCTCTTCCATAATCACACCCATCGTCTGCCCCAATTCCTCGGCGCTGCGGGGCCTGCGTCTGGCAAGCTCCAACTCTCCGCGAATAATCGCCAGCGGGGTTTTTAACTCGTGGGAAATATCAGAACTAAAATCCTGAATGGCACGCGTGGATACTTCAATGCGGTCCATCATTTCGTTAATAGTTTGAGCAAGCCGGTCCAGCTCATCACCGCTATGGGTGCGGGGTAAACGGCCTTTGAGATAGGCGGCGGTGATTTGGCGCGCTTCACGAATCATCAAATCCAAGGGGCGGAATGACCGCCGAGCTAAGAGCCATCCGGCCAAACATGCGCAAAGAAGGGCGCCGGGAATTAAAATTCCAATAATCACCGCCA
>CAYMUZ010000239.1:0-3759 GCA_964393875.1 uncultured bacterium
TCGCCGTGCAGCGCTGACCACTGGTACCAAATGCGCCCCAGAGTGCTCCCTCAAGCGCCAACTCTAAATCTGCATCGGCGAGTACAATCTGAGCGTTTTTTCCGCCCATTTCAAGAGAACAGCGTTTAAGCGTGCGTCCGCAATATTCCGCAACCTGCCGCCCAACTTCTGAAGAGCCGGTAAAAGAAACCAAATCAATGCCGCCGTGATGCACCAATGATTCGCCCGTCTCGGCTCCGCCAAACACAAGATTGCAAACACCGGCCGGTAATTTTGATTGTTCCAGAATGCGCACAAATTCATAAGCACTTTGCGGCGTATCTTCAGCGGGTTTTAGTACGACGGTGTTCCCGCAAATCAGCGCAGGAAAAATTTTCCACGACGGAATGGCCACGGGAAAATTCCAGGGCGTAATCAGTCCGGCCACGCCCACCGGGCGGCGGACTGTAAAGGCTAATTTATTCGGCAACTCACTGGGCAGTGTCGCACCTTCAAGCCGACGACCCTCGCCCGCCGTGTAATACGCCATATCAATGGCTTCCTGCACATCTCCCCGAGTTTCCTTAAGAACTTTACCCATTTCAAGCGTCATGATCTGCGCCAGGCGTTCCTTGTTTTTTTCAAGTAGCTGCGCGGCACGCAAAATAAACGCGGCTCGCTGCGGCGCGGGTTTGAGGCTCCAAGCCTTAAGCGCTGAACGGGCACTTAAAACCGCACGATCAACTTCTTCAGCCGTTGACTGAGGAAAGCTTCCCAATACCTGCCGCGTGTCTGCAGGATTTAAATTCACAAAAAACTTTCCGCGAGAACTCACCCATTTCCCGGCGATGTAATTTCTGTAAATCATACGACGGTTCCTCGGGAGACCTTTTGCCGTTCCATTTCCGGCACCGTGGCGAGCCATTTTTTAAGCGGCGCGAGGGCTTCGTAATCGGTTAAATCAATCCGCAAAGGCGTCAAAGCGATGCACTGCTCCAGCACGGCCTCTTCATCACTGGTTCCGTCCGTATCATCCACTTCAATCTCTCCGGCAAGCCGATACAATTTCTCTCCGGATTCCGAGGTCTCATAAATAAATTCTTCCACAAACCGTGAAGCTGCCTGCTTGGTCACTTTGATCCCCCTCAGCTGCTCCACCGGAAGAGCCGGTACGTTTACGCTGATTAAAACATCAGGCGGGAAAGCATCTGTAAAAAATCCTCGAATCAAAAGTAGTGTCATCTGAACCGCTGCGCTAAAATCGACCGAATCACGGCTGCAAAGCGAAACGGCCATGGCCGGCACCCGATTAATTAAGGCCTCACGCGCGGCCGAGACCGTTCCTGAATAATAGACGCTCACCCCGGTGTTGGCGCCCTGATTAATGCCCGAGAGCACTAAATCGGGTTCGAAGTCTTCGAGTTCCGAGAGCGCAAATTTCACACAATCGACCGGTGTTCCGTGGACGGCATAATGAGGGATTCCGTCCTCAACAAATTCCCGGACACGCAAATATTTTCCAAGTGAAATGGAGTGGCTGGTGGCCGACTTCTCATCGTGCGGAGCAACAACCGCCAGTTGGAACTCCTCTTTCAGGGCTTTGCGAAGCGCGCGAATCCCAGGCGCTTGAATTCCGTCATCGTTGGTCAGAAGAATTTTCATTTTAACCCGCTCTCTGCGGCGCAGTATAACACAACCCATAATGGGTTAACTCGATCGCATGCTGCCGCAGAACGCGCCGCAAACCCGCTTGGCTAAAAAGTTTCCACTCTGCGTCGCGTCCGTCTGTGAATGAACTGATCGCTTTTAGATCTGCGTCGACACGCCCGGGATGACACATCACTTCGTGAATGCCTGGTTTCAAATCACGCAGCGCACGGACCAGTACCACTTTACGCCAATAACCGGCCGGGTTTAAATCTCCCAAAAGCGATTCGGGTGAGCGCGAGCAAAAATCGTACGACACTTTGTCCTGCAATAATTTTGATCCTCGCACCGGCAAATTAAAATAATCGGCGGTCTGCAGGAGAATCGTCAAAAAGAAGGGATGGTCATGAACCTGATGGTGGGTATCGAGATGAGTCGGCAGCCGTCCAAAAATGCGGCGAAACTTTTTAATCTGAGCCCTATATTCACAGCGAGTTTCATCAGCCCCCGGAAGTACCGCAAGCTGAGTGTGAACCCGTCTGAAGTGCCCCTGTTCGTCGAGCAGAGACGAAATCTGCACGGGATTCGAGACGGGCCGTCCCAAAGTCAGGTTGAGATGAATGCCAACGCCTAAGGTTTTGCGCCTCAGCACCTCACAGACCCACCTTGGATCCGTGGAAAGATTGACCATCCAAGTCGTGCTGGTCAAAATGCCAGAGTCATGGCAATTTAAAATAGCCTGGGTCACCCCCGGGGTAAGATTACAATCATCCGCATTGATGATCAGAAACTTTTCCGCCATGGGCTCAGCCTTCCCCGCCGACAGGATCGAGCAAGGTGACACAAGCCACGGCCATTTCTTTTTCATGGGAAAGGGAAAGCGCCACTTGGGCTCGCGGGGAAAATCCGGCTTTTTTGCGAAGACGCGGTGTCAGCCGAAAAAAAGGTTTGCCGGAAGACTCTTTACAGACTTCGATTTCATTCAGGCGAAGGGATGCCGCTCTGTCCCCAAGCACCTTCAAAAAAGCCTCTTTGGCTGCAAATCTTACGGCGTAATGTTCAAAGATTCTTGCGCGACCGTGACAGTAACTGCGTTCCGAGCGCGTGAATACCCGCGCCAAAAAACGATTTCCCCCGCGTTCAATGGCTGACTTGATGCGGGCAACACTGACAATATCGATACCTTGGGAGAGAACCACCGTAAATAAAGATTACCGCATCAGGAGGAGATAAAGAAGCGCGGCAACCAGTGCCAGCGAGAGGACATAAAAATTATTGAACCGCCAAAAGTCAGCTGCCTTGGAAAGAAGCCCTGTTTCCATCGCCTGATTCGCTGGGTTTCCTCCCTGCTTGAGATCAAGAACCTCTTCTTTGCGAAAACGGATGTAGGAGCCCCCGATTTTATAGGCATTCAGGCGGCCACTCTCGATGAGCTTCTCGAGATCGTCCTGGGGCAGACTCAAATAATTTTTGACTTCCTCAAGGGTAAGCATATTATTCATGAATTTCCAAAGCAAACCCGCTTGGTTCGACAGAGCCCAACCACCGAGTCTAAATTAAACGCGTGTATTTTGTTCCTGAATCCAGTGATCAATGGAATTTTTTTGAAAAATCAAGTTACCGTTCTCCTGACGCGACGGAATTTTCCCGGAATGGGCCCACTCTTCGACAACGCGAGACTCCACCTCAAGGTACTGCGCCACATCTTTCAATGTGAGCGAAACATCGGACGCATCAAGTGAGGAAGAAACATTTTTCATCGAAATCTGGCCGTCGATCACGGATCCATCCGCCACACTGAAACGCGGTGTGCTGATATTCCCCTCTACAAAGGCGGGCGCAATCAAAGAAACTGATTCGGTCGCATAAATATCACCGGTGACCTTACCTGCAATGACAATCTGATCTCCCTTGATGGTCGCCTTGACCCGGGCATTTTCACCGATAGTCAAATGTCCGCGTGTATCCAGTTTACCCTCAAAGCTTCCGTTGATCCTCAAATTGACAGGATCCTTAAAGGCAATCGTTCCCTGCATGCTGGCATCGACATCAAGAATTTTATCTTCAAACTCATCGCCTCTTTTTTTTGCCATAGCCGTATCTCCTTCGTTGGTGAATTCGCGGCAACATTCG
>CAYMUZ010000240.1:0-4581 GCA_964393875.1 uncultured bacterium
CGGTGCCGCAGGAATCAGGGGGGTGGACCGAACCTTTGCTTTCCAAAGGTAGGGTTCCAGAAAGTCAGCCAGGTTCTCACCGCCGTCTTTATCAAAATACCCGTCCGCACCCGTTTGAAATCCCCAGTGGCGAGGATCCGCGATGAAACCGTCTGTACTGCGACTTGTCATCAGAATGATCGGAATTCCCTTCGTGTTCTCGCGATCTTTTAAGAGCCGGCAAACTTGGTAGCCATTCACCTTGGGCATTTGGATATCGAGCAAAATAATATCCGGTGCGCTGGTCACCGCAGTATTGATGGCATCAATCCCATCACTGGCATGCAACACCTCCCCCTCGTTCGCCAAACGCTGAACTTGTACCGCATAAAGTTCATGCACAAGCCGGCTGTCATCGACGATAAGAATTTTATACTTCATAGAGCTGCCGCCTTGAGCGTCGTCATTATTTTACACAGCACGCTGGCAAACTCTCCGCTGCTCAGCCCATCGGCGAGCGACACCGGCATCGAAGAATCGGCCTTCTCAAGAAGCCGGAGAGCAAAGGCATATTCTTTCGAGGCTTTCTTGTTTTCTTTGCGCTGGCGATAAATATTCCCCATTTGAAAATAAGCAACCACCAGCCCCGGCTCCAAAAAAACCGCGCGCCGTAATTCAAGCATGGCAATATCATATTCCTCACGTTTGAAATGCAGCAGTCCTTTCAGGTAATAGGCCGGGGCAAACACTGCGGAGTGTTTAGTAATCGTTTCGAGGCACTCAATCGCTTCAGCCTCGTGGCCCTGATTGGCCAGAAGAACACTCTTGCGCGTAATCACTCTAGAATCTGCCGGCCATGCAGCAAGCAGTTGATTGAAAAGTTCGAGGGCCTGATGAGGGTCTTTAGATTGAAAAACACACACCGCCTGCCGCCAAATAGCCTGAGAGGCTGAAGGCTTTGCCGGCAAATCTTTCTCAAACGCACTGAGGTCATCCTTTTCTAGCGCAAACGGGCGAGCGGCAATCTGGGAAATTTTTTGGCCGGCCTCAGGCGTCTGTCCGAAAAATTCGCCCGCTTGGTTTTTCCGATAAACAAATGCCCCTTCAACATCCATCGGAACAAACAGATTTGAAATTCCCCACAGGCTTTCAGACGCCCCAAGCAAAAGGGAGCCTCGTAAATTAAGCCGTTCGTCAAAAGCCGCCAGGATTTTTTTGACGGTAAACACATCAAAATAAATCAGAACATTACGGCATAAAATAAAATCAAAGGATGGCCAGCCGGCAAAGAAAAAAGAGTCGGTCGCCAGGTTGTGGTGTCGAAAAACGATGTGTTTCTTGAGCTCTTCAGACACGTGATAGGATTGATTCTTGCGGGTCAGATAACGCTGCAGATTCATCTCGGGAACCTGCCGCAGTGCACGCGCCCCATAAATGCCGCTCCGGGCAGTTTCCAGGCGACCTTCATGCAAATCGGTTGCAAGAATACGGTAGTCCAGCCCGCTATGCCTGCCGGCGAATTCACTTAAAATCATGGCGAGACTGTACGCTTCTTCTCCGGTTGAAACACCCGCACACCAGACATGAATTTTCCGGGGACCGCTCCAGTCTAGCTTTAAGGATTTTTCCAGGGAAGGCAGCAGCGTTTCTCGCAGCGCACGCAGCTGATTTTCCTCACGAAAGAAATAGGTCTCTCCAATGGTCAGTGCCTGAACCAACGCTTCCCACTCCTCCGTCTTGCCGGGTTTGTCCAACCGGCTCAGATAGGCTTCGAGCCCGGAGTCACCGGTCCCTTGGATACGCTCGCACACTTTTTGAAACAACAGGTCTTGTCTTTCCCTTGTAAAGTACAACCCTGTCTTTTCAAGCAGCCGCTCTTGCAAAGTCAAGACGGCCTGGGATGGAAATGGTTGCTCCATCATGCCTCCCGAATGCGGCTCACTCCGGCCGGTTGCAATCCGCCGCTCAAAAGACGGTGGCAGTCCTCGTCGCTCAAAAGTTTATCAAGATCCAGCAGCAGAACAGATTCACCCGCCTGTTGGACGATACCCGTGACCACTACCGCCCGTGAAAAGGCAGCGGCAGTTTCCTCCCAGGGTTGGAGACTGGACGAGCGCACACTGAAAATATCGAGCACTTGGCTGACTTGTAGACCCAAAATCAGAGAACCCACCCGGACAACAATCACAAAGCCCCGCGCATCCATCGCTTGAGAGGTTAAACCAAAATGTCTGCTCAAATCAATCACCGCCACCGCCCGATCTCTGATATTCAAGAACCCTGAGATAAAATCGGGACATCCGGGCAGTGACAGTAATTTTTCAACACGGACAATTTCACGCGTTTCTTTAAGCGGAATCCCGAATCGCCGGGCCTCAAGCTGAAACAAGAGATAGTCGCTCATTTAGCACCCCATCCAGGTCCGGGCCACCGCCCCGATTTCATTCAAAGCAATAATGCGGCTGGCCGCGCCAAGCTCTACCGCTGCGCGAGGCATTCCGAAAATAACGGAGCTTTTCTCATCTTGCGCAATCGTATACCCGCCGGCATCGTGCATCGCTTTCAAGCCCGCAGCGCCGTCACGCCCCATCCCGGTCAGAATAATACCCATTGCGGCCGCTCCAAAATGACGCGCCAGCGACTGCAACAGCACCGTCCCGGAAGGTTTTTGTCCGTCAACTTCCGCCGCGTCAGACAACTGCACCTGCAGATCGTGGCTGATCTGCATCTGCCGGCCGGTAGGCGCAAGATAGACAATGCCGTTTCTCATCAGCTCTCCGTTTTCAGCCACTTTAAAAAGCGTACCCGTTTCACGCATCAGCCAATCGGCCAAACCCTCGCTGAATCCCTGAGAGGTATGCTGTACCAGGGCGATGGGGACCGGCAGTTTTTTGGGTAAATCTTTAAAAATACGCGCCAAAGCCGGCGGCCCGCCGGTCGAAGCCACAATCCCGGCAATTCGGGTGACCCCGCCGGTTCCGCCTGAAAATAAGCTGCTTTTGCTCAGCTTAAATCCACGGTCTTTCTCCAGCTTTGCCAAGGGGTGCGTTACCACTCTGATTTTGGCGAGCATTTTTATTTTCTCAATAAGAGCCCGGGCGCTTTCCGGTTCCGCCGCCGCTATTTCGAATTCGTGTTTATCCATCACCTCGAGCGCACCGTAAGCCAGCGCACGAAAAGCTTTTTCCGTTCCGAATTTGAAAACAGACGCACTCAAAATTAAAATGGGGGTGGGACAGTAGGCCATGATTTCTTTGGTGGCTTCGAGCCCGTCCTGACGCGGCATATGAATGTCCATGGTGATCAGATCCGGCTTGAATTTACGGACCATTTCAATGGCCTGAATACCGTCGCGGGCCAACCCGACAATCTGAATGTCGGAGTCGTTGCTCAAGACCTTCCACAGAATCTCGGCGATCACCTGCGAATCTTCGACAATCAATACACGAATCATCGTTGCGGCTCCTGTGTTTAGGCAATCATACGTTCCAGCGTGGCAAGAAGCCCGCCCTGTTCAAACTCACTCTTAACAATGTAAGCATCCGCCCCAACCTCCAGCCCCCGACGCCTCTCGTCGTCGCTGGAAAGCGACGTGACAAAAATAAAAGCCGTGCCCGGACCCAGCGGCCCCGACTTAACATTCCGGCACAATTCAAAACCATCCATACGCGGCATCTGCACATCCGAAACAATGGCGGCAAACGAACTTTTAGCCAATCGATCAAGAGCGTCGAGCCCATCAATGGCCGTTTCAACTTCGTATCCGCCGTTTTCAAGAATCGATTTTTCGAGCTCCCTCGTGGTTAAAGAATCTTCCACCACCAGAACTCGGCATTTAGAGTGCGGCCGCTTCTGATCACGAATGTCGAAACCGTGTTCAATCCCGTAAGAATTTTCTATGAGATCGCGCACGTTTAAAACCACGACCACCTCGCCGCTCGCCAGAATGGTGGCCCCGCTTACGCCAGGCACATCACGCAGATGACTTCCCAAGGTCTTGATAAAAATCTCATGCTCACCGATCATTTTCTCAATAATCAATCCTGTTTTTTTCTTGACCGTTCCCACCACCAAGACGGACATTTCACGTTTGCACGCACGTGAACCCTCTAATTTTCCAATCACCGCAGAAGCCGGCACAATCGGCAGGGCGGAGCCCCCCCCGAGGCCGAGAAGATCCGACAAAACCAAAAGCGGCAGGGTGTGCCCGCGGTACTGCATCATCATGCGATTTTGGACAGTCGTCACCTGATCAATCGTCACCTGAAGACATTCTTCCACACTCACCATCGGAATCGCCCAACACACGCCGGCGCTTTGGGCCAATAACACATGCAAAATGGCAATCGTGAGGGGCAGTTCTATCTTGACGGCTGTTCCAGCTCCCGGCTGGCTCGAAATCATGACTGTCCCTTTCAGCTTCTCGATTTCTGTTTTGACCACATCGAGCCCCACCCCCCGACCGGACAAATCCGTCACTTCGGCTGCAGTCGAAAAGCCGGGCAAATAAATTAACTGCAGGGCCTCCGCATCGGTCAGAGCCGCAGCCTCATCGCTGGATAGCAGATTTTTTTCAACGGCTTTTCGTTTCATAAGGGCGGG
>CAYMUZ010000241.1:0-6792 GCA_964393875.1 uncultured bacterium
CTTTTCCTACCGCCAGTTCCGCAATAAACGCGTGTGTCATTTCATGAGCCGCCAGTGTCGGCAGTGAATACTCCAAAATACCCCATTGGTAGGCCGGTAGACGGATTTTTCCGTCATAGACTCCGCTCACCCAATGCGGCACCTGCGTCAGCTCTGAAAACTCCTGTCGCTCATAAAGCAACACAACCAGACTCGCTCGCGGCGTGTAACCCCACTGGGTTTTCAGCTGGCGATAGGTTTTACGCAAGAGCCAGCTCAATTTTTTGAGATCGTCTTTTTCAGCGACCTTGTACTTGATGACAAAAGGCTCTTTTTCGTAGGTAAGAAAGGAGTCTTCCAGACTCTGCTCTTTGGTATTTCTCTCAAGTTTATCACGCCGTGCCGGCGTCGGCTCCAACAGATAAGCCTGGCGATAATGCTCGCGGGTCGCCGTCAAATCGTGCCGGGCGTAGGCAATATCCCCGAGAAGCTCGTGGGCAAACGCATTGCGCGGATTGAGCTCCACCGATTGCTTGAGCGCTTCTTCTGCGAGATCGTACTCATGTGCACGAAACATCTCTACCCCCTGATTATAAAACTCAATCGACATACCGGTGGTTGGCAATTGGCCGGAATTATTTACCTGGTAGCTCCGCCACTCTCTTTTTTGCCCTTCCATCAGTTCCTGCTCAGCTCGCGAGGTTTCATGAGCGGCCCCTAAAGTGCCACTGCCCGCAAAAACCCCTGTCCCTAGAACGGCCAGTGTAAAAACACCGATAGCAGCGCGGGGTAAACGAAGAGCTGCCTCAAAATGTTCCGCCGAGGCGATTCGTTTTTTAATCGACGGATGATCATGAAAATACCATTCGTAAATCGGATGCGGATCTGGGTCGGCCAAATTTACGTCCCCTAATTTTCGCATGCACGATTTAAAAGCGGCGATGTTCGTACACGCTGTCAGCGCAAACAAATCGGCCTGAGTTTCGCGACACCGTGAAAAAGCATTTTGCAGCGGCGCGGCAATCATTCCGAGAAGAACAAAGACAAGTGCCAGAAGCGGAAACGAGGTGATGTCTTCCACCCCCTGAAACCCAAAGTACGGCCACAAAACACGAACGGACTGCGCCGTAATCCAAAACAGACACAGCGACACCCCTAGCCCCAAAGCGAAGCCCCGCCACAAATCCCTATGTTTATAGTGCCCCAATTCGTGCGCCACCACGGTTTCAATCTCATCTTCACTAAACTGCGCCAACAGCGTATCACTCAGGACAACGCGCCGCGACTTGCCCATGCCCATGAACGCCGCATTAGCCTTCTTGGTAGTTCGGCTGAGGTTGATTGCATAAATAGCCCCCACCGGCAGACCGAAGCGATCGGTCAGCCGGCGAATCCGAGTGACAAGATTTTCGTTTAAAACCGCACTGTAACGATAGAAAAGCGGCACAATCAGCACCGGAAACAGCCGTCCCATGCCGAGTGAAAAGAGAGCAAAACCCGCCCAGGACCACAGCCACCACCGAGTACCGGTCGCATGCATGCACCCATACAAAGCTTCAACCAGCAGCAACGAAAGCACAAAGCCCAGCAGGGATTTTTTGGCAAAGTCTGCACTCCAGGTCGCTAACGAATGATTGCTCAAATCATATTTTTTTTCGAGAAGATACCCACTATAAAAAGCAAGCGGCAGATCAAAAATCAGAAACACGAGTGAGAAAAAAAGGAAATAAAGAGCCACCACTGCCGGCTGTGCGGCCGCCCAATTTTGAGCACTCTCTCCCAAGGCCCGCGAAACCGGAAATAAAATAAAAACCAACAGCACGGCGGGGGTACGAGCCAGATCAAACAGCGCCAGCTGCTGACGCCGCCGCTGGTACGCTCTGGCTTTTTCCGTAGACGGATGATTATTCGCCATGAGATCCATGAAGCGCCGAACCTCCAAATTCTGTCACCGCGCCAAAATGATTTGCGTGCATTTTTTTAAGACGCAAAATCATTTCTTGCCGGATGCGTTCCGCGGTTCTCGGAAGATCTTCCGAGAAAACCCCGTCAAGAGACACCGGACTCCCCACATCCAAACGGAAACAGGAAGGCGTGGTTAGTTTCCAGCTGTGTTTAGGCACGGCCGAACCTGTTCCATCGATTACCACGGGTAAAACCTCAACGCCGGCGTCACGGGCGACCTTGAAGGCGCCAGGCTTAAAAGGATGAATGCTTCCGTCGCGGCTGCGCGTGCCTTCGGCAAAGAATAAAACACTGGCGCCCTGCTCTAACCAGCGGATAGATCTGAACAGTGTCGTTTTGCCGCTTTCACGACTGGAGCGGTCCAGCGCCATGTAACCGGCTGCAGACATGTGCCACCCCATAAAGGGAACGGCGAAAAGCTCTTTTTTGGCGACAAATTTAAATTGCAGGGGCAAAACCATGAGTAAGGCCAGAATGTCAGCGATACTCTGGTGATTAGCCACAATCACATACGGTGTCTTTGGTTTCAAATGCTGCAGGCCGGTAATTTTGATGCGCCAGGTGGAGTTAATCGTAATCAAGATACGACCCCACAGCCGGGCAACGCGGTGCATGACAAAAAGACGCCGGTCAAAAATCTGGCTGAGCGGCCAAATAATCAAAATCGCCGTCGAGGATAGAACAATCGTCACAAGGGCGGAAGCAATCCAGATGACCAGCGAGTGCAGGTCTCCTTGGCTACCATCCGTTCTATTATTTTTGCTTTTTTGAATCATAGAACTGTGATTTTAACAAAGGACTGGGGTGCCGCAAAGGATATTCCAGCTCCAGTGAACCGCTTTCACACATTGACGTTTGTCAGTTTAGGTCTAGAATGGCCTCTACTCTGGAGGAACCCATGCTCACGAAAGACGAAGTCGTTGAAATTGCGAAACAAGTTTTCGATCCTGAAATTCCGGTGAATATTTGGGATTTAGGACTGATTTATGACATTGAACCGCAACCTGAGACAGAATCGCTTGAAATCAAAATGACACTCACCGCACAAAACTGCCCAGCCGCGCAATCCCTGCCCGCCTCACTGCGCACCCGCCTACTGCAAACAGGGCGCGTCAAGGAAGTGGAAGTTGAGCTCGTGTTTGAACCTCGCTGGACACCGCAGCGCATTAGTGAAGAAGGCCGCAAAAAACTTGGTCTAGATGCGCTCGATCCCCCCCCCGCCCAGTCATGAGCGGAGAAGATCCAGGAGCATTTTACTCGGAGGCCCTGCAGTATCATTACGCCGGTCAGACCCCACAAGCTATCGAGAAACTGCGCCGTGTTCTGGACCTTGCCCCGCAGATGGAAGACGCCCTTGAGGCACTCTCTGTTCTTCTCTACCACGAAAAACAATATGACGCTTCCATTGAGATGATACGCCGCTGGATCAAGGTGAGCCCGCGCGCCATTATGGCTCATACGAATTTGTCGCGGTGCTATGTCGCCAAAGGAATGATTGCCGAAGCCGAGGCGGCACAGGCCGAGGCGCGCAAACTGGGCTGGATGGCGGAGCTTGTAGAAAAAAAAGCGGCCCTTCCCGCTCTGGATTTTGAAGCACGCATCGCCCGCTATAAAAAAGTCATCGCGTTTGATTCTGCCGACGTGCTGGGATATTTTAGCCTAGGCAGTGTGTATCTCGAAGCCGGACGGCCGCGCGATGCAGCGGATACGTTTGAGCAGGCCGTGTCCGCCGATCCGGCTCACTCCTCATCTTACTGGGGCTGGGGACAGGCTCTTGAAGTGTTAGGCGATAAGACCAAAGCGGGGAAAATTTATACCCGTGGGATTGAAATTGCCGCCGAACGTGGCGATAGGATGACCCAAAAAAAAATGGAATCGCGTTTGCGCGCTTTGCAGCAATAAAGGATTGCTTTATGCAGCGCTGCTGACCAGGGCGTCCGCATAGGCTTTGAGCACCAGCGCAGCCTCAACTGCCAGGGCACGCGCGTTCCCATTCACCTGAAAGTTGAGCTCGTCAAGGACATCGACCATTTCCAGAATTCTTCTGGACAGTTCATCTCCACGCAGAAGATCGGCGGGTCTCACTTGCGAAAGCCGTGCGCTCACCGAAACTGAAATAACCGCATATTGAGCTTCAGCGACACCTCCGTCAGCCGGTTTAGCTTTCCCATCCGCACTGAGGGCAGGCATGGCCACCATCCTCGCCCCATGAAGAAGGTCATCTCTATTGGATTCATTGCCAGGCCCGACAAGTTCAACCACAAAACCCCTGAAAAAATCAGGCTGCTTCATATTTCCGACCTCTTTACTCATCTTCGCTTGAAGTCTCGCAATCTTTGGGTTGACTGCGTTACTGGAGACCATTTCAATTCGGTCTGCAAACTCAAGATCATCTCCAAATGTTCTCTTAAAAGCCTCCCGATACTCTTTTTCCTGCGGATCAGTGCCCGGCATCGCAATAAGAATATGAAGTCCCTTTTGATCCATAAGCAAGTTCCTCAAGCCAGCAAGCTCCCCCGCATTAAGCTTACTCGGACGAAAAACCACGACGCCTGGCTCCGTGGAGGGCGCAAGAAGAACTTTTAACGCCGCTTTGTCTGCAAGCGAAATCTCACTATCCGGAAAGTTATCAATAAGCGTCCGGATATCAATCGTTCCGGCAGCCTCTTTACTCGGCGCCAGTGCGGCGGCGACTTTCATCAAATCTTCATAAGTCGCGTGAGTGAGCCCAAGCGCCAACGCCGCAATGACAACACGGGCAGAACCCCCTCGCTTGACGATTCCATCAGCTGCCTCTGAGCTTTCAGCCGGCGGCAGTAGTCGAGGATTTTTAAACGTCGCTCGGAGCTCTGAAACCCAACCTGAGTTAGCGGCGTTACGGTCTGGCTTTGTATCGGAAGCAACCGCCCGTCCGATAACATCGGGCTGCCGACTGCCGTTTCCTAATTGTCTCTCAGTAACTGTCGTATTGAGAGGGCCGGTGGCAACAGTAATTTTCACACCCTCTCCTGGAACTGTTATGGAAGCATCCCCCTTTAAGGATTCAACACCGATTGTATTCGCCGGAACAGCGTGGGTCCTATCCAAAAATGCCGTCACCGCAATATGCTGTTTGCCCTCTCCGGACCGCAGGATTTTAAAATGCAGCTGAAGAGGCAGTGTCCCCACCGCAAGTATTTCCTGATGCGCCACAGTCTTGAGGTCCGGCTCTCTCTCAATCACTTGGACTCTGAATACCGTGGGATCGTTCGTATCCGGTATCAGTTGGAACCCAAGCTTTTCAGACCCGGCTACCCGGCTCTCATTGAGGGCTGGGATAATCACCTTCAAGATCGCAGCCAGGTTATCCTCCTCAAAGTCAAGCCGACCCAGTGTTTGAAAGTATTGCGATAAAACAGATCGCAGTCGTCCTCTCAACGTCTCACCCTGCTCCAATGCCGCAGCCCATGACTCCAAGTGGGGAATCATTTCCATCTGAGCAAGATCAAAAAGCGTCGGGTGGGTCTCAAGCATCGTCTGCACATACGCGGTCTTAGCGCCAGGGTCACCCATACGCGGCGTGAGGACGCCGTAGCTAATGTCATCTTTACGAAAAAGTTCTTTTAATCCTTCGGTATGAAAACCACCGGTGATCAGCACGGCCCGATCCGTGCCCCGTTTCGCCATCTCATCGCGAATAGTTTTATAAAAAACACTTTCACGGCGATGCGCGTGTTCGTAAAATCTCAGGCCAGCCTCAAAGGCAGCTTCCAACCCGGCGGTGGATTCAAGACGGTCACCCAGAGCGCCCCCCAATTTTTCAATACGTCCGCTCAGTGCCGCTGGGGCAATCCACGCCTTGCGGTAACTTGCGCGTTCCCACTCGCTACGCGTCAGCTCCAGCGAATAGAGTTTGCGCAACAAGTCTGCATCGTGAAAAAGCTCAAGCAGATTCTTTTCACGCTCAGAAGACGCGAGTTGTTCAAGAATTTTCTCAAACACCCGTTCGATCTCGTCAAAAAGGGCTGTCGTGTCCAGCTCACTCTGCAAAATCACGTACGCGGCATAGAGACTGAAATGCGGATAATCACGAAACGCAAACCCAAGCGGCGCAGCCTCCGCCACAAGCAATTCAAGAAGCCGGCGGGGATCATCGGTATCCTCAGCGCCCATCACCTTACGCATGCTGATCTTGCCGTCTTCCAAACGATTGATTCCGTCGCGTAGTTTTTTTGAGGCCTTTTTTTCTTCAAGAAATTTCAATAGTTTCTCTTTTTCAACCTGCGCGCTCTCGCGATCTAAATCACTTTCCATCCCTTGCAGGCCCAAAAGCCTCGTCATCTGCGGCCATTCCGCCTGTGAAAAAAGGGAGTTTAAATCGAGCCCCAAAAATTTGTAAGCCTCACGCGCCAGCTCTTTGACAAAGGGCAAAAACTCACGATGTCCACTGTGAAACTTGCGCCACTCCGAAAGCACGCGGCGGGCATCCGTACCCAACAGCCTCGACGACATGAGTTCAAGCCGGCCGTCCAGTTTTTCAACAAACGGGCCTGTCTCATCCTGATGTGCGTAAACTTCGCGGAACGCCTTGTAGTTCGCTCGATAGAGTTCGGCCTTTTCGATCCCGACCGCCTGCACGTCTTCGGGCTCATCGGCCAGAAAAAGTTCCGGACCGGTCAACTGCCCGTCGCGCGCCATTTGGTCGGCAAGTTTCACGTTCGCTTTCCTGTCAGGAAAAAGTTTTAAATAATCAGGATTTAAAGTCTCAGACGCTCCTTCGACAAACAGCAGGTTGAAAGCATATTGTTTTTTCAAATATTCCAGAATTTTTTTAACCTGAACCTGGGCTTCGTAATTGCCGTGAATGTT
>CAYMUZ010000242.1:0-3432 GCA_964393875.1 uncultured bacterium
GCGTGTTACGAATCGAATCGAGCTCAAACCCTGACTGAATCACCAGCAAAGGACGTCCTGCGTGCCTCACGAGATTATAATGCAGGCGTATCGGGCGATTTTGAAAGTGAATCGTTTGATACGATTCCCCGGTCTCCATGAACACTGAGTCGCGTTCATAATCGGGAAAAATAATCTCATTTTCCCAGCCTTTTAAATTGGCGGCAAGCACCGAATGTTCAAGGCTGATGATCCGCGTCATCAAAGTACTGCGATCGAGCGGACTTCCAAAACGGCGCCAAAGATTCAAAACTTCCAGCAAGAGCGGCTGGATTTTCTGTCCCAGCACCTTCGGGTCAAAAAAACCTTTGGGATTCGCTCCTTTTTTCTCCTCAGTGCGAAAAAGCCCCTCCACATACTGTTGAACCGACTCTTCGATGTTCGTGGATTCAGCCGCTAAACGCCCGTCCAGGTCCGCATAAAGCGCCCGGTGAAGCTCCGCATACACGATGAAAGAAAAAGTGCTAAGAATCACAGCCAGCAGAAAGGTGTAAAGAAGAGTAAAGCGAAACTTGACCGAGTGCAGATATTTCAAGAGTCAGACAACCGATACCCGGCCCCCCGAACCGTCTCAATCAAACTTTTATCACAGCCCCCATCAATTTTTTTTCTCAAAAAATTAATAAAAACATCGATCGTGTTACTCATCGGATCAAAGTGCAGATCCCACACCTGTTCAGCGATCTGGGCTCGGGAAACCACCTCCCCTTTCTTCCGGACGAGAAACTCCAGCAGTAAAAATTCTTTTTGTGACAAAACAATTTCTTTTTCAAGAATCCAGACACGCCGGGCCAGAAGATCGACGCGAATGCTGCCGGCCGTCAGTGACGTTTCCTTTTCCAAAGTACGCGGGCGGCGCAGCAGCGCCCGCATTCTTGCTAAAAGCTCATCGAACGCAAAAGGCTTGGTTAAATAATCATCGGCGCCCGCATCCAGACCGGTGACTTTATCCTCGACGGAATCGCGCGCAGTCAGCATGAGAATGGGCACCGTCGATCCCTTTTCCCGCACCAAACGGCAAAGATCAATGCCGCTCTGCTTAGGCAGCATCACATCCAAGATCAAGAGGTCATAGTCATTGGAAATGGCATAATCTGAACCTTTTTCTCCGTCATGAGCGATATCAACGACAAACCCTTCTTCTTTCAATCCCCGCTCGATAAAACTAGCCATTTTTTTTTCATCTTCAACCAACAAAATTTTCATTTTATTCTTTCCCCGCTTTGGTCAATCGCAAAGGGCTGGCAAACGCAAGCTCCTTCGGCATCCGCCCGGAGGCAACCCATTCGCCCAGAAGGTCACCGGCATGCAACCCAATCACAATCCCACTGCGATAATAACCGGCCGCCATCCAATACCCTGGAATGACAGTCTTCCCGATCAGCGGCAGTCCGTCTTGCGACTGTGGCCGGAGGCCCGCCCACGACCTAGTCTCTTTCATTTTCAAAACTGGCGGGAGTATCCGTCCCGTATCTCTCCAAATTTTCACGAGGGCCGCCCGGTTTACTTTAGCCTGATAGCCCGCTCGTTCGATCGTGGACCCCAGCAGGTAGCTGCCCCTCTCCCATGGAACAATGTAAGTGGACCCAAGCGTGTGAACAACGGCCGACAATCGCATTTTTCCGCGCACGACAAGCACCTGGCCTCGTATGGGCTCCATCGGATAAGTCACAGGGCACCCGCTCAGGTTTCCGGCCCAGCTTCCGGCGGCGTTGATGACATGTTCTGCGACAATCCTACGGCTTCCGGACTTGACACCGCAAACCCTGGCGCCTTCATAAATCAACTGCACCGGCTGCTTCAGGCAGATGATTTTCGCCCCATCGCGCTGCACCTCATAGAGCAGCACTGCTTGAAGTTTCTTCGGAAGCACCCTCGCAATTTGAGGATAAAAAAGAACGGCTTGTACCTCGCGGGACAATTCGGGCCACCGCTTTAAGAGGGAGCTTCCTTCCGCCCATTGCAGCGGGAAGGAAAGTTTTTTATGCCGAAGGTAGCGTCCGTACAGCTGTTTTTTCTCAAGTGAGTTCAGCGCGGCAAATAACATTCCCGTGCGCGCATAGCCGGCATTCCGGCCTGTGCTCTGCTCAAGACTGCGGATCAAAGCCGGAAAACGGCGAACCGCCTGACTTTTAAGTCTGAAAAAAGCTCTCGATTTTTCTGTGTCAAAAAAGGGGTCTAGAATACCGGCCGACGCAGGGGTAGCCTCACCCTGCAATGGCTGTGAGGGTCTGCAAATCAACACTCTTTTTCCGCGCCGCACCAAACCGCGCGCCACGCCAAGGGCTGCAAGGCCGGAGCCAAGAATCACGACATCGGCGGGGGGCTGCATCAGCCTGGCTTCTTTACCAAGATCGCTTTCAATTCTTTCATAAAATGACTGATATCCTGAAACTCGCGGTAGACACTTGCGAAACGGACGTAAGCAACCTGATCAATCAGCGCGAGTCTCTGCATAACGTATTCTCCGATCACGCTGACCGGAACTTCTTTTTCATATTTTTCACGCAAGATAATTTCAAGCCCATCGGCAATTTTGTGCTGATCGTCAAGCGCCACAGGCCGTTTCTCGCAAGCCTTGTTCACGCCGGAGAGTAATTTGGCACGGTCATAGAGCTCGCGGCGCCGATCTTTCTTGATCACATAGATGGGAAGATCTTCAATGCGT
The DNA here is from genome assembly GCA_964393875.1 of uncultured bacterium. Classification (GTDB taxonomy): domain Bacteria; phylum Omnitrophota; class Omnitrophia; order Omnitrophales; family Aquincolibacteriaceae; genus JAHFHB01. The sequence continues at coordinate 2,708 of CAYMUZ010000242.1, forward strand.
TCGTACGTGGTATAGCGTTTGCCGCAATTCTCACATTCGCGGCGGCGGCGGATGGCCAGGCCTTCGCCCGAAGATCTAGAATCAATGACCTTATCATTTTCTTCTTTACAGAAGGGACATCGCATAACTTTGTCGGTCTACCCTTGGTAGCGTTCGAACAGTTCAGGATAAAGTGGAAACTGCCGCGTAAGCGCTTCAACCTCGCTCCGTATTTGGGCTAAAACGGTGTCATCCGAATGTGCCGCAGCCGCGCGGTCAATGAGCTCGGCAATTTTATCCATTTCCGTTTCTTTCATACCGCGCGTGGTGACCGCCGGTGTTCCCAAACGAACCCCGGAAGTTTTAAACGGAGATTCCTTATCGAAGGGAATCATGTTCTTATTCACCGTAATTTTGACACGGTCGAGAATTTCTTGAACTTGTTTGCCGTTGAACCCTTTTTGGCCGACATCCACAAGCATAAGATGGTTATCCGTCCCGCCGGAAACAATGCGCCACCTCCGTTTGGCCATACCGGCCGCGAGCGCCGCCGCATTGACAACAATCTGGCGGCAGTAAGTACGAAACTCAGGCTTCATAGCTTCCTTCAATGCGACGGCTTTGGCCGCAATAATATGCATGAGTGGGCCGCCCTGAATTCCAGGGAAAACCGCCGAATCAATCGCCTTCGCGTATTTCTCACGGCAAAGAATGAGTCCCGCCCGAGGGCCGCGCAGCGTCTTATG
>CAYMUZ010000243.1:0-5648 GCA_964393875.1 uncultured bacterium
TATAAAAATTTCCCGTCGATTTTGACATTTTTTCGCCGTTCACAAGCAGGAACTTACAATGCAGCCAGTATTTGACAAAAGGATCTTTGCCGGTGGCGCCTTCGGACTGCGCAATTTCGTTTTCGTGATGCGGGAAAATCAAATCTTCGCCGCCCGCGTGGATATCAAAGGTCGGGCCCAAGCACTCCATGCTCATGGCGGAACATTCAATATGCCAGCCGGGGCGGCCGCTCCCCCAAGGCGAATCCCAAAAAGGTTCTCCCTCTTTGGTTTTCTTCCAAAGCACAAAATCCGAAACCTGCTCGCGGCTATACTCGTCCAAATCGACGCGATTGCTCGCACCCGCAATATTCATATCCAGATTCTTCTTAGATAACTTTCCGTAGTTCGGAAAAGCGGATACGCGGTAATAGACAGACCCCTCATTCTCATAGGCCACGCCCTTCGCGATCAATTTGCCCATTAAGTCTAGCATCGCCTGAATTTTCCGGGTTGCTCGCGGTTGTTCATCCGGCGTCAGGCAGTTGAGCCTCTGCAGATCTTCGTTAAATGCCTGAATGTATTTGGCCGTGTAATCCTCAAGCTCCTGGCCCTCGCGATTTGCGCCCGCAATCGTTTTATCATCCACATCGGTAAGGTTCATGATGTGGCGGACCTCATAGCCAACGCAATTCAGAAAACGCCGCAGCAGATCTTCAAACACAAACGCCCTGAAGTTACCGATATGAGCGAAGTCGTACACGGTGGGTCCACAGGTGTAAAGTCCGACATATTTTCCAGCGGGGTCCAGGGGGAGGAAAGACTCCAGACGGCCGGAAAGCGTATTGAAAAATTCTACGGGAAATAGACTCATGATGAAATGGGTTGATTCAACGCTCTGCGAATACGCTTTTGAAGACACTCGGCACCCAACACCGGAAATATCCGCTTTAACTCGGGACCATGCTCACGCCCTGTCCACGCCACGCGCAAGGGCATAAACAACTCTTTTCCCTTGACCGCAACAACCGGTTTCAAGCGTTCTAAAAACTCTTCATACGAAGGTGCGCTCGCCTCTTTAAATTCTTCAAGCAAAGTCATGGCTTTCTCAAGCACCACCCTCGCTCCAGCCGGTTGAATCCAGTGATCCGCCTGTTCATAATCAAAATCTTCTCTTAAGACACGTAAACGATCTTCGAGCAGGTCAAAGTGCTCGATGTTGTCTTTAAAAATGGGCAAAATGGCAGCGACACGCTTTGTTTCATAAGGCAGGTTTAAAGGCTTGAGATAGGCCGATGCGCGGCGGACAAACTCTGCATCTGAAAGCAGCCGCAGATGCTGCCCTGTGATCCAATTTAATTTTTCAGGATCGTAGTTGGAGGAGGATTTGCTCACCTGCGACAAGTCAAATAAACACTGCAATTCCTGCCACGAAAGAACTTCACGGTCATCTCCCGGCGACCAGCCCAATAAGGCAATGTAGTTACATAAGGCTTCAGGCAAAAATCCGGTCTTACGAAAAGCCCGAATAGAAATAGATTCCATGCGTTTTGAAAGCGGTTCACCGCCGGGGCCATTGATTAAGGACAAGTGCCCATACGTCGGCGGTTCGTAGCCCATGGCCGCCAGAAGCAGCATATGTTTGGGCGTATTAGAAAGGTGGTCTTCGCCGCGAATCACATGCGTCACCTTCATGAGTGCATCGTCGACACACACCCCCAGGTGAAACGTCGGCATTCCATCGGCTCGGCGAATCACAAAATCACCCACCATCTCATCGAGATTAAAATGTACTTCCCCGCGGATCATGTCCTTCAAAACGAGGACGGGGCTTTCGATTTTAAAACGCACGGTTGGTTTGACACCCGCTGCTTTGCGCTTTTCAATTTCCTCACACGAAAAAAAACGGCCTCGATTATCAAAACGAGGCGGGCGTTTTTCAATTTTCGCAAGGTATTTCATTTCCTCGGCTTCCTGTTGCGTCACATAGCATTCGTAAGCTTTCCCCTCCCGAATTAACCGCAAAATGTGCTCTTCATAAATTTCCAACCGCTCCGATTGAACATAGGGGCCAAAATCTCCTCCGACTTCCGGCCCCTCGTCCCAGCGCAGCCCCATCCAAAGCAGATCTTCCATCAAGGCCTCGCGGTACTCCGGCCTGGAACGGTCACGGTCAGTGTCTTCGACACGCAAAATGAATTTTCCGCCGCTGCGCTTGGCAAAAAGATAGTTAAAAAGCGCCGTCCGGACATTCCCGAGATGTAAATAGCCCGTCGGCGATGGGGCAAAACGAACACGAATCATGACATCCTCCTCATCACAACAACCGCCTGACACTCCACACGCTCACTCCCTGCAGGCATAAGCCCCTCAAACGTTTTTGCTTTCACCCCCACTGAAGAGTCGGGTAGACTCAAAAGGGCTGCGATTTTTTTTTGAATTTTTATTTTAAGCGGCCCCATTTTCGGACAATCAAGATGAATAATTGTATCCGCCTGCGCAGGCTTCCAGCCGGCATGGGCCGCCTGCGCCAACACTTGCGAAAGCATCTTCGCTGAGCGGATATTTTTAAACTGCGGATTCTGGTCCGAAAAAAAATCTCCGATATCGCCCCATCCCAAGGCGCCCGCAATCGCATCGGTCAGTGCATGTAGAAGGGCATCACCATCCGAATGACCTACCGGCCCAAACGCCGCCGGAAGCCGGATCCCCCCGAGACAGAACTTTCTTTTTGCCGCCAGACGATGCGTATCGGAACCCATGCCAATACGCCAAGACAGCCCTTCGGTCATTTGGACATAAGCCTCCGCAAGCTTGAGATCGTGAACCGTCGTCATTTTCGGATTCCAGCCTTCGTGTTTTATCACTGAGACCGTCTCTCCACATTTCTCAAGGAGCGCGGCTTCATCCGTATGCAAAAAACGCTCAGCGTGGGGCAGCAATGCATACGAATCGCATAATTTTTTTTTTCTAAAAAGCTGTGGGGTTTCTGCTTCAACGAGCTCACGTCGATCCACGGTTTCAAGAATTTGGTCAGAACCAGGGCGAAGCTTCTTGAGGGTCGGCACCACCGCGCGGCCGAGGATAAACCCTGAACCTTTGAGCGACTGAGACTTTTTTAGAAACATTTTGAGGATCTCTGGGGCAATCAGCGGGCGGGCACCGTCATGAATCATCACCCAATCGTTGTGCGCTTTTAAACGTTTCGACGCCAGATACACAGACTCTGCCCGTGAACGCCCGCCGGAAACACATCGCAGTTTTTTTAAGCCCTCGCGGCGTTTCCAGGCCTCGACAATGCCCTTCAGTGCCCCCGGTAACGCACAAATGATTTCTTCCACTTCGGGCAAGTCGGAAAAAACACGCAAGCTCCGCAATAGAACAGGCACCCCCTCCAAGGGAGCAAAAAGTTTGTTCTCTTGCCGGCCAGACTTTGCGCCGTCATGCTTGTGAAGGGTCTTGAGAAAGCGTGATCCGGTACCGCCCGCTGCGACAATAAGAGATACGCGCATGCAATTACTGCGTCTGCTGAGACTGCGCAGGCTCCTCCCGAGAAGCCAAAGGCGGGGGCTGAAAATTACCCGTCGGCTTCATCGTAGAAGCCTCACGGCGTTTCTCCTGCGATCGAGGAGCGCGGTCGCGCCCACGATCAAAAAAACGTTCTTGCCGGTCGCCGCCGGCACGATCCGGTTCTCCGTTCAGCTTGGCGAAAATCATCCGGCCGGCCTGCGTCTGTAAAACACTGGTAATGGAGACCATCAATGTTTGTCCAAGTTTGCGGCGGCTATTGTCAACCACGACCATCGTGCCATCATCAAGGTAGGCAATGCCTTGGTCGTGCTCTTTCCCCTCTTTCAAGATTTTAACCTGCATGAGCTCTCCGGGCATCACCACCGGTTTGAGGGCATTGGCTAAATCGTTAATATTCAGAACCTTTACACCCTGTAATTCTGCCACCTTATTGAGATTAAAGTCGTTGGTAAAAAGTTTGGCATTCAGAACAAGGGCCATCTTCACGAGCTTGGAATCCACATTATTGAGATCTTCAAAGTCCATCTCATTGATTTTTAGCTTAATATTCGTATTGGCCTTCATGCGATTCAGAATATCGAGTCCACGCCGGCCGCGATTGCGCTTAAGGGGATCTGAGGAATCAGAAATTAACTGCAGTTCTTTGAGTACAAAGCGCGGCAGGATAAGCTTGCCCGACATAAAATGAGTCTCACCGATGTCGGCAATACGCCCGTCAATGATGACACTGGTATCCAGAAGAATCAGCTCTTCCCCGGATCCTTTGGTATCAAGTTTGACAAACGGAATCATCAGAGCAAATTCGTCCTGCCCCCTCAAAACAGTCACCATCCCAAGATAACTGAAAATGATGGCAGAGAGAATTCCCATCTGCCGCTCAAAACTTACGGGAAAACCGGCATAGGCCATGACGCTCATGTACAAGCGGTGAACGAGCAATCCAAGAGCCAACCCAAGGAGAACCGAAAGAATGTTGCGAACCGTAAAGCGTTTGAAATAAACGTCAAGAGAGATAACAAAGGCTCCGCCCAGAAACCCCAGGACCGCTCCCATCCACACACTTTGAGGCAGGGAAAGCTGTTGGAACCACGAAAAATGAGAGGCGTAATACCCGAAAAACGAACATCCGGCCAAAAAAAGAATACGGATGAGAATAATCATAAAAAAAACCCTTTCGTTGAGCGTCACGGCCCAAAACCGCAACGGTAAGACCACAGACCCGCAAGCGGCTGTGGATGATGTTTATAAAATTTATTAAAAAGAATGAGAAGTCTTGCATACTGCCTACTTCAAAAAACTGCTAAAAAACACCCAGGAATTTTCGGTCTTTACTATCATCTTTTTTGAGCAATCGCCAAGGATGCGCCTTAATTTCAGCCACCAGCGCACGCGCGTCGTTATAAAGCGCCTCATCTGTCAAAAGCTTACCCGCCGTTCCGTCGCCCTTTTCCAAACGCTCGAGCACCGTAGAAAGATCTTCAGCCGAAGTCTGTAACTTTTTTAAACCCTCCGAAAAAGCGGGGCCATTGTTTTTCAAAAGTGCATTCATGGAAGCGCTGACTTGGCTTAAATTTTGAATCACTGCTTCAAGTGCTTGTCCGTTTTTTGGATCCAGCACTACGTCACGGACACGACTCAAAATATCGGAAAGCTGGATTGAGATCGCATCGGCCCGCTCGATCAGTTTTTCGACGGGCTGCGGGCTCACCCCTTCGATCGTCGCACCGGATTGCAGAAGAGGCTCATCACCCGGAAGCGGCGAAATCTCGACATGGGGTTCACTCAAGACATGGGTACCCTCAATTTTGAATGAAAAGTTTTTACGTATCTTAGCACCTTTTTCCACAAATAAATTCACACGCACGCGTGTTTTTTTGTGGGCGGCATCTTCCACAAGTTCAACTGAACTCACCTCTCCTATACGGACGCCCGCCATTCGCACCGGGGCTCCCTTATCTAAGATACTGATATAGTCATACATGACCTGCAGGGCATAGCCCGAGCGAAACAAATAAACGCCGCTGACAAAAAAAACAATCATCGTAAAAAGAATAAACCCGATTAAAACGAACATCCCCACGAGAGCTTCATTACGTTTCTTTGTCATGGCTTCCTTTTGTGATTCAATGCTGCCAAAG
>CAYMUZ010000244.1:0-5840 GCA_964393875.1 uncultured bacterium
GGTATTTTGTGGAGGCAGCGGCGCGTGTGAAAAAATCGGTAGCGATTGTTTTGCTTTTTCTTTTTTGTGTGGTGGCGGCGTACTGGTATCGCTTTGAGAGTCCCTTCCGAAAATTGCAACCGATCCCGTTGGGGGGGCCGCAAGCGACTTCAGAGATAGGTGACGCGGCCCAAGCGCTTCGCGACAAGCAGCCGACGGTGGATACGGGCGAATCGCCGCTTTGGGAGCCGCGCAGCGGAGAAACGATTGATTGGCTGCAAATTCAGCAGTTCAAAGAGGCTCAAAATAGTAAGCTCGTGAATGAGAAGGGTGTTTGGAAAATAAAATTTCCAGTGGGAGATCATGCAGATCCCGACAAAGTTCTTCAATTAACAGCTCTCTTTGAAAGCACCCGGAAGATGCGTGAGTTTGTCCCGGAAAAGGGCTGGGAGGAGTACGGTCTTTTGAAACCGGTGCTCAAAATCGGATTTGAAACCACTCGCCAGACTGGCCGGCGCTACCTATTGACAGGCGGTCGGTCACCGGTGGGTGATTTTGTCTTTGCTCGCTGGAGCGATTCTAAAAACTGTTTTTTACTGCCGGTTGAATTTCAGAAAGCTTTTGAAGTTTCCCTTTACGCCCTGCGCGACAAACGGCTTTTCAGGATCGACCCCGTGGGGATCGATAGAATGGCCCTTTTTACGTCTTCAGGCAGCTACGAGGTCGTGAAGCAGGGAGAAAATTGGGTCTGGAAACAGCCGGAGACGCTGCGTTGGCGGCCTCTCCCTGAACAGGCGGTCAGGCAATGGGCGGCAAAAGTGACAGGGGTCTTTGTGAAGGATTTCATCGAGCCTTTATCGCCAGAGAACTCTGGAGAGTCTTTTGAGGGGGGCGAGTTAGTGGTGGCCGGTGGAGACCTCATGGAAACGATTCAAATTGGCCGCCAATCGGCGGTGCGGGATGCCTTTTACGTGCGGCGCAAGGGTGAAAAGGCCAGTTTACTGGTGGCGCAGAAGCCATTTTCGGATATTTTGAGCGGGATACGATCATGGGCCGGTGATGAGGTGGTGGCCGCGGCCGCGGAGTCCGATACTTCTGGCGGAATCTCGGATCATACGGAGGCGCCTTCCATTGCTGAAGGAGAGAATCACAAAGTTTGAAGCGGAGGTGGCGCGGCTTTCGGCGATGCTGAAGCGGCCTGCCCCTCGAATTATTTATGTCAGCAAAACGGTGCCGGTGGAGCGTCTGCGTGAAGCTTACGAGGCGGGTGTCCGCTCTTTCGGTGAAAATAAAGTGCAGGAGTTTTTAGCGAAGCGCGCCGTTCTGCCAGACGATTTGCAATGGCATTTGATCGGACATTTGCAGACCAATAAACTCAAAGGAATTCTAAAAGCCTGCGTCGGCGGGGCTCTTCCGTGGATTCATTCGTTGAATAGAGCCGAACTTGCGAGGGCACTTGAGAATCAAGCTGGGTTCTTTGGGGTGAGTGCGATAAACTGTCTGCTGCAAGTGAATATTTCAGGCGAGCCGTCCAAGGGGGGATTTTCCGCGGGCGAAGCGGAAAGTTTTTTGAGCGGTCTCCGAAAAGACTCGCCGCTCAAAATCTTAGGGTTGATGACCCTGGCTCCTTTGACGGAGGACAAGACTTTTGTGCGGAGTGTTTTTGCCGCGGCGCGATTACTGCGCGACAAGCTTGCAGAGCAATTTAAACACTTAGAGTTACGCGAGTTATCAATGGGGATGTCCGGTGATTATGCGGAAGCTCTGAGCGAGGGCACGACCCTGCTGCGCATTGGCACGGCAATTTTTGGAGAAAGACAGTCGATAGAAAGGACAGAGAATCATGGCTGATAAATCAGTGGGTTCGTTAGGGCTCATCGGAGCAGGGAATATGGGCACTGCTATTGTGGAGGGGCTTTTGGAACGGAAAATTTCGCGGGCGGCTGACATTCGCATTTATGATAAAATGCCGGCGAAAGCGCTAGATTTCTCACGCGCAACCCGCGTGTGTCAAGCTGCGTCGATTGAAGAGCTCGTGCGCTGCTCCGGTTGTATTTTGCTTGCAGTTAAACCGCAAGACTTATCTGAAGTGGGCGCTGTTTTGCGTAGCCATATGCGCGGCGGACAAGTGCTGATCAGCATTCTGGCGGGAACCCCTATTGCAAAGCTGAGGCGTTTTATCGGATCCCGGCCTCATTATGTGAGGGCGATGCCAAACCTGGGGGCCAAAGCCGGTGAATCGATGACGGCGATTGCCGGGCAGCTGCGCTCTGCTTTAGTGCTCGCGGAGCGAATTTTTACGGGCTGCGGACGCACGTTGATTTTACCGGAGAAGCATTTTGATCTTGTGACGGCCTTAAGCGGAAGCGGGCCGGCCTATTTTTTTTGGCTAATGGAAATGATGGCTGACTTTGGCGAAGGCGCCGGGTTGTCCAAAGAATCGGCGCGGCTTCTTGCGGTGCAAACCGCGCTCGGTGCCGGAAAATTAGCGGCTTGTTCTGACATGGATCCGGCGGAGTGGCGTCGGCGTGTGACTTCTAAAAAGGGAACCACCGAGGCCGCTCTGAAAGTTCTTGCGAAGCACAGAGCCGGGGTTGTGTGGCGGCAGGCTTTTCGCGCGGCGCTGCAGCGTGGGCGGGTTTTGGCAAAATCTGCTTAGGCTCTACAAAACAATAACTAAGGGAAAAGGAGAACAGAGAGACATGTTTATCATCGGAGAGCTTTTTGCGGCATTAGCGTTGCTGGTGAATGGTGTATTTCAGATTTTGTATTGGCTGCTTTTTGCGCGGATCGTTGTGACCTGGCTGCCGGTAGATCCTTTCCACAGCGCGGTGCAATTTTTGATGCAGGTGACGGAGCCGATCTTAGCGCCTTTTCGGCGGCTGCCGCTGCAGGTGGGGATGCTCGATTTATCTGCGATGGTAGCCTTCATCGCGCTCTTTTTCGTGCGTAACGTGCTTGTCGGAATTTTTGCCCGATTGGCGCATAGTTTTGGCGCAGGCTACTGACGGTTGGCATCATGGCAATGAAGCGTCTCCAAAAAAAATCACCGAGCCTATTGAAGCAAGTTCATGCCGCCGGCAAAGCTTTGCAAAAAAAGGGGGGGGGCCGGCCGGAGGTTTTATTGATTCTGGGAACGGGGCTTGGCCAGCTGAGTGAAACGATTCAAGCGGAGTGGAAGGTTGATTACGCGGCAATTCCTTATTTCCCGAAAGCGACGGTGGAGTCGCACAGCGGCCGTTTGATCTACGGCACGCTGGCCGGAAAAAGAGTGCTTGCGATGGAAGGACGCTTTCATTGTTACGAAGGCTACTCGATGCAAGAGGTGGCGTTTCCGGTACGTGTAGCCGGTGAACTCGGTGTTAAGAAGATGATTGTGACGAATGCTGCAGGCGGATTAAATCTTGGGTATCAAAAAGGGGATATTGCCGTCATCGAAGATCACATTAATTTTATGGGAACGAGTCCTTTGGTGGGCCCAAACGAAGGGCGGCTGGGTCCGCGTTTTCCCGATATGTCGGCCCCTTATTCTCCGCGCTTAGCCATGCTTGCCATGGAGGCCGCGCGGAAAAAAAAGATTTCTCTTCGCCGCGGTGTTTACATCGGGGTGACGGGACCCAATCTGGAGACACGGGCGGAGTACCGCATGATGCGTGCCTGGGGCGCTGATCTTGTGGGGATGTCGACCGTGCCGGAAGTGATTGCGGCGGTGCACCAGGGCATGGAGGTGCTGGGTCTGAGCGTGGTGACAGACCTTTGTGATCCCGATCATCTGCGGCCGGTAGATATCCAGGAAATTATTCGCACGGCCCATGCGGCCGGGCCGCGGTTGGACAAGCTTGTGGAAGCTGTGCTTGAGAAAATTTGATCATGCGGGGATGACAGAAAAATGGCAGGGGCGGGTTTAGAACCCGCCCCTACGAGCATCTGGAAAATTATGGAACAAGAAAAAAATTATAAAGATACGCTGAATTTGCCGACAACTTCTTTTCCGATGAAGGCCAACCTATCCCAGCGTGAACCTGAAATGCTGAAGCGTTGGCAAGAAACCGGTCTGGCTGCCGCGCTTCAAAAAAAATCAGCGGGGTTGCCCGCTTACGTGCTGCATGACGGCCCGCCGTATGCCAACGGAAAAATCCATATCGGGCACGCGCTCAATAAAATTCTCAAAGACATTATTGTTAAATATAAAACTCTTCGCGGTTTCAACGCCCGCTACGTGCCGGGATGGGATTGCCACGGATTGCCGATCGAGCATCAATGTTTGAAAGACATGGGGAAACGTAAGGAAGATGTCGAGCGTGTTGCTTTTCGCGCGCAGGCGCGGGCCTATGCGGAAAAATTCATCGCGACTCAACGCGAAGATTTTAAGCGCCTCGGGGTCTTTGGCGAATGGGACCGTCCTTACCTGACGATGAATTTTGGTTACCAGGCCTCCATTGCCGACTCCTTTCTGCGGCTTTACGAAAAGGGGTACATTTATCAGGGGATGAAACCCGTGCCCTGGTGCTTTGATTGTGAAACAGCTCTCGCCGATGCGGAGCTGGAGTATCAGGATAAAGTCGATCCGGCCGTGTATGTGTCTTTTGAACTGCAAAAGGCGAGCGGCTCTGCTTTGGAACAACACTGCCGAAGCTTGGTGGGTTCGCCAAAAATTTCGGCCCTGGTCTGGACGACGACCCCGTGGACTTTGCCGGCAAACGTGGGATTAGCCGTCCATCCGGATCTTGACTACGCCTTGATTGAAACGGATCAAGGAATTTTTATGGCGGCACAATGCTTAGCAGAATCCCTCATTGCCAAACTTGGACTGCCCCAGGGTAAGGTCTTACCAAAATCATTCAAGGGAGTGGAACTGGCGGGTCTGGAGGCCAGGCACCCTTTCATGAATCGGCTGAGCAAAGTGATTCTTGCCGATTATGTTTCAGCCACAGACGGAACGGGCATCGTTCATATCGCTCCCGGGCATGGGGAGGATGACTATCGCTACGGGCATGGGGAGAACGCCTTGGATGTCCTTTCGCCGGTCGACTCCCACGGCCGGTTTTTGGAAGATCCCAAGACGGGCTTTGTGGAAGCCTATCCAGACTATAAAGGGATGCATGTTTTTAAATCGAATGAAAGGATCCTCGAACTTTTAAAAGAGCGTGGCGCGCTTCTCCATACGGAAAATTATTCCCATTCCTACCCGCACTGCTGGCGTTGCAAGAAACCAATTATTTTCCGTGCGACAAAACAGTGGTTTATGAAAATTGACCACGATGATTTGCGCAAGAAAATGCTCGAGGCCATTCACCACGAAATCGTGTTTACCCCCGATGGGGGCAAAAACCGAATTGGGACCATGGTCGAAACCCGGCCGGAATGGTGCTTGTCGCGTCAGCGCTACTGGGGAGTGCCGATTCCCGTCATGAGCTGTGCGAAATGTCCCGCGACCTTTTTTGTCACAGAGTCAAAAGAAAAAATCATAGAGCTTTTTGAAAAAGAGGGGGCGGACGCCTGGTTTTCGCGGCCAGGGGCTGATTTTCTGCCGGCCGGGTTCAAGTGTCCCAAATGCAGCGGCGCTGATTTTAAGATGGAAGACGACATGATCGATGTCTGGTTTGATTCCGGGGTCAGTCACCAGGCCGTTCTACGCAAGGCCGAAGGGGTTTACCCAGCAGATCTTTATCTTGAGGGTTCCGACCAGCATCGCGGTTGGTTTCAGAGCTCTCTCACCACAGCCGTTGCGCTTGAGGGAAAACCGCCTTTCAGAGGCGTGTTGACTCACGGTTTTGTGATGGACGGGGCGGGTAAGAAAATGTCAAAGTCTGCCGGCAACGTGGTGGCGCCGCAGGAGGTGATGAAAGAATTTGGAGCTG
>CAYMUZ010000245.1:0-6271 GCA_964393875.1 uncultured bacterium
GTACTTGAAGCAGATAAAAAGGCGGTTGCGCTCCACGTGATAAGCCTTAAAGGGTGAGTAACTGCCAGCAGATTGGGAGTGCGCGTGGTAAGCCACGGCATAGGGCGTATACACACATTTCCATCCGGCCATCTGGTGCCGCCACCCCATGTCGGTTTCATCACAGTAGATGAAAAAGTCTGGATCATACTCGCCGATTTCCTCCAACATACTGCGGCGGTAAAGATTGCAGCAGTCGTTGGCGCAAAAAACTTCTTCGACCTGCATAAAACAGTCTGCGGGGCCAAGCCGGCCACGACCGCAGGACGATCCGTCAGGATAGATCACAAGCCCGCAGACTTCTGTTTTTGAGGGCTCGTCCCAAAGCAAAATGCGGCTGGCGCATGATCCGTAACGCGGGTTCTGCTCAACCGCCTTGACCATTTCCTCAATGCAATTCTTTTCCATGTAGGCATCGTTATTAAGCAAAACCACGTAGTCGCTTGCAATCGCACGAATGCCCACATTGCACGCCACGCCCCATCCTGCATTCGACCCGTTCTGAATAAGTTTTACCTGCGGAAATTTTTCACTTACAAACCGGTCGGACCCATCCTTAGAAGCATTATCCACCACCACCACCTCGATCACTGGCCAGGTCTGCGCCAAGACAGACTTCAGGCAGGCCTCGATGCGTGCGGCACCGTTGTAGTTGGGAATGACGACCAGTACTTTTTTTGTGGGCTGTTCCATACCCCTTCTGCTTAGGCTCTGCAAAACAATAACATAGACATTTGGCTATGTTATTGTTTTACAGAGCCTAACGATCGAGCGCCGACCAATCGACGCCATAGGCGCTCACATAGCGACCGCTGCTAAACTGACCTCGGTGGGAAATTTTCACAAAAGCAGGGAACTGAGCACCCTCCAGGTAAGTCAGCTGATACACCAGTGTCGATACAAGACGGCGGTGGCAGAGTACAGACATCTGACTGTCACCTTCTTCAAGTAAAATCGCAGCCACCGAGACTTTGCTTTCGGGCGAACTCTCCGTCCAGACTCCGGCTTTTTTATAGAAAACATCGACGGGCTCGGGCTTCGGAAACTTAGAGCCCGCCAAGAATCCACTGCCGGAAACCGCATCAAATACCAAGCCATTTTTGAATAATATTTTTCCGGCGCGGCGCATCGTCACCACAGAAGGCGCTTCATACGGAAGCCCCTGTCCGGTGACTTGCAGCATCTTACGCGTATAATCTGCGGCCCCTTTCGGCAGCAATCCGCCCAACGGCCCCGATTCGTTTTGAGCCGCATCAAAAATAGTGCGTGCGCGCTCAAAACTCCACTGATCAATCACCTGCAGCATCAAATTTTTCTCAATCAAGTCGTCATAGAGCAAAACCACGGAGGGCGGCGGAGTTCCGCTCCCATGGGTTAAATCCAGCAGTGCCTCTTTCTCCGCAGAAGACCAGGCCGCCGGCAGCAGCTCCGCCGCACGAGCACGCGTTTCACGTGTGATCGTCAGCAAAAGTCGCACGGCGACATCCCCGCGAATGTCCTTTTTCGCAAGCTCGTCCATGGGTTTGCTGCCACCCACCGAAATCATCCGTAAAATTCCAAGCGCCCCTTTGCTGTCACGGCTCATCAGAACCTTGGCCATCCAGAAATTCTCGTGCCGCTGATGAGAGCCTCCGTCAACCACCGAACGCCGCTCTGCAATCGCGTTGATGAAATAACCTGGCGGCCACCAGCTGTGCACAATCGTTTGCGGCGGCGTTTTCTCCTTAATATCGGTAAGCACCCCGTACCACTCATCATTCATGATGAAATGCGACTGATATCCGGAGACATGCGCACCCATCAAGGTGCGTGGAATAATCAGGGCCGTGATCAGCAAATAGCCCGCAACTTTCAACGGCAAGGAAGGCAGTTGAAAGCGTTTGGCGAGGTCCGCGGTAAAATTCAAGCATTCTTGAGCCCCAAATGCAGCCAGCAATGAGAGCGGAAAAACCGCAAGAATGGCAAAGCGTTCAGCGGTAAACGTGAAAAGAATGAGCGGACCCGCCATCAAGGCCACCGCAGCCCAGGGGCGGGTATCGCCGCTTGCGCGCCGCTGAAAAATCTTGATTGCGGGCACCCCCAACCCCAGAGCGGCAAGCGCCACCACTCCGTAGTGAGACGTAAGATAAACCCATTTCTTCAAAGTGACGTCAGCCGTCTCTCCCACCAACACCAGCAGATTGGGCCATAAATCTTGCGAGGCGCCACGCACACGTGCAGAGTAGAGCACTCCATTAAGAACGGCCTCATAAAAACCGGCGGGTGTCAAAAAAAGCGTGGCAAACAAGAGAGACACCAGCGTATAGAGAATGGCAAATGAAAGAATTGCGGTCTGCCGCCTGCCTGAGGTGAAAAAATCTCTGAGGCCTATCACACCAGCAACTCCCGCCATCAGCATAAGGATAAACAGCCAACCCTGCCAAAAAAGCGGGTAAAGCCCGGTCAAAAATCCACCCACACAGGCTAGAAGTAAATACTCATCTGGTTTTTTCAATGCCGCCAGGAGCGTTGCAAAAATCAGCATGGGGAAAATGAGGTTGTACGGATCGGTATCGTACCAACCAAGCGTGGAACGCTGAATCACAATGGGCGACAGGAACAGGACCAACGCGCCCAGCTCGAAAGCAAAAATGCCGGGCGATAATAACCATGCGAATAGAAAATAACCAGCCACCGCAAACACCGTCAAAAAAAGCGGCGTAAACCCCACAGCCAGCATCATCGACATGCTCGGATTAACCATAGCAACAAGGCGGGAAGCCCAAAGACCAATGTACGGATGCCAATTCATGGCATCGGCGTTGCCAAAGGGGGCCAGACGCCTCGGATTCCAGAAACAACCCCCGGCCGCCGGCGCACCCAAACGTCCGTTTCTTAAAATATTTTGGGTAAGCGCGTAGTAATAATACGGATCAGCTTCAGAGAGATACCGATACGTAAAGAGAGCCCGTGCCTTAGCCCCCATATCCTGAGCCGCACCGCTTACAGCTTTTTGATAGGCTCCATCATCAGAGTGAATCAACTCATCCAGTTTTTGACGCGCCAATTTTTGCCTTACCTCGAGCGAAAGCTGCGGTGCCTGAGTCGCTAGATGCGTCTCGAGCTGTTTGAGCATATTACTTTGCATCACAGCCCCCGCTCTGCGCCCAATCCCATCGTCTGAAACAAGCGACCCGCTACGCAGCGGATAGGTGCGAAAATAAAGCGCCGCCGTTACGGTCAGCAAAAAGGCCGTCAGCATACGCCAGCGTTTATCCGAATAAAAATCAAGAATGCTTACAAACATACTATGTGTTGCAGAGTTTCGTCTGAATGAACGCCAGACTTTAACCCCCTAGGCACTGTCTGTTGACAATGCCGGAGTGCGTGACGGATAATTCAAATCATCTATGAAGGCTCCCCTCTAAATGCTTTACTATGCCTTTGCTAAAAACCTGGTAATCGCTGTCGAAGAAACCGGGCTTAACACAGACCTGCGACAGCGATTGCATCCCTATCAAACAACACCCACGAACTCTCCGCTGGCCCTCATCGGGTTGAAAGGGCCCAGAACTGGCACGGGCGAGCTTTCCCAAAAATTGAGTGGCAATTATAAAGGCTGTCCCTGGAAAATAGCGTGGAGACCCGCTGCAGCCGGAGCCCCCACACACATCGTTTTTGAAGCGCCTGTCTTTTCTTATTTTCTGTTTATCCGCATCCTCCTGCTTCCCTTCCTTAAAGAACAAATGGCAAGAATGGGCGGGTTCAGCTGCTTGGGGTCCGCCTTCCGGCACAAAGGTAAAATCTATATTCTGTCCGGAAATCCAGGAAGCGGTAAAACAACCTTACTGCTTCAAGCACTCGAACAGGGAGCTGATTTTATCGGAGACAATGAACTTGTGGTGGATCATCGCCGATGTTTTCATAGTCTCTTCCAGGACATTGAACTCCGCTACCGGACTGCCTGTCGAAGCGTTTTTTGGAAGAAAATGGGCTGGCGGAAGCGTTGCAAACTCAGGGGGGCCGGATTGTTAGCATTCCTCACCCGCTTTCACTTCTCGTTCAATGAGGTTTTTCTGCCTGCTCAGTTGGGCATCGAACAGAGGGAAAATTCAGGGACGGAAAAATTTGTTTTTATTCACCTCCATGAAAAGCACGGCAAAGAAAAGATGAGCGCCCAACCCATGTTTGATAGAATCGAAGCTTATGAAGAGAATTACAGGCGCCTTTTCCATAGTCCCTTTTTCACCCCTGAAACTTTTGAAACAACCCGTGCGAGAACCCTGCAGTTTCTATCGGAGGCTTCCTGCTGGTCTGTGCATCAGAAAACACCCCTTCACGAACTTCTGGAGTTAAACTCATGACCGACTTACCCTACAAAGCCAAAGCCCACTATCAACAAACCGGCGTCGCCCAAGAGTACGATCAGGAACGTTTCACCAGTTGGCATGGCCGTCTGGCTCATGCCACAGAGGCAAACGCCCTACAGCGTGTTATTCGGCGCTACTTTGAGCGGCAGGGAACTCTTTTGGACCTGCCCTGTGGAACGGGGCGTTTATTTCCGGTGCTGCTTAGCCAGGGCTTGCAGATCACCGGCGCGGATATTTCTGAGGAGATGATGGGGGTTGCAAAAGAGCAATTTGCCCGGGAGGCATGCGTCCGTTTTCAAAAAGCCAATGCGGAAGAGCTTCCCTTTGCCGATCGCAGTTTCGACTACCTCACGAGTTATCGGCTGATGTGTCACTTGCCGCGCGAGGTGGAAAAACGGGTTCTGTGTGAAATGATCCGGGTCACAAAAAAAATCGCGGTCATCAACTTTCACCTTACAAGCTGGTCTCCGCTTTATTTATTCAACCAAACCTTTCGCAAACAATTCTCGCCTTCTTCCCCACTGCCTAAGCAAGAGCTGCTTCAAAGGCTCCGCAGCTTACCCGGCGTTGAGGTGCTGGAAATCAAACCTCTCTCATGGTACGAGCTCAGCTCGCACCTCGTCGTGCTAAAAAAAAAGGCCTGACGGGGAGTGGCGGGTTATACAAGCGCCGCAAAAACGCTTTCTGCCACGAAACGTCCGCGGCGAGTGAGCTGCAAACGGCCCTCCGCCTGTGCGAGAAATCCACCGGCAAGAAGCGGCTGAATTTTACTTTCAATGTCCGCACGAATTTGTTGAAAATGCCGAATGTCGACGCCTTCACGAAGGCGCAGCCCGGTCAACAGGGTTTCCAGTTCCTTTTTCTCGTCATTCAACCGGTCGCAGACATCGTACGCCCAATCTCCGGTCTCACATTTTTCAAGATAACGTTTTACATCGGTCGCAAATTGAAAGCGCTCACCGCTCAAATAGGAAAACGCACCGGGGCCAAGCCCCAAATACTCGCCATTGTGCCAGTAAATCAAATTGTGCCGTGATTCAAAACCCGGCCGCGCAAACACGCTGAGCGCGTATTGGCTATAGCCATTTTGTTCGAGCAGTGTCTCCGCCGCAAAAATCATGAGCTCGTGCTCCGTCTCGTTTGCCAGCGCAAGACGCCCCTGCTTCTGCCAAACACCAAAAGCCGTATCCTCGTGGACATCAAGATCATAAAGGGAGAACTGCCCGGGGCTCAGCTGCAAAGCCTGGCGCAGATCTTTCTCAAAATCAACGGCGCTTTGACCGGGCAAACGCGCGATAAAATCCACACTGACATTTTTGAATCCGTAATCACGCAACGCCATGGCCGTCTCAAAAATTTCGCGGGCTCCATGCGGGCGATTCAGCTTAACCAGCAAGTCGTCATCAAAGGTTTGAATCCCCATGCTGATGCGATTGATTCCGAGCTCACGGTAAGTTTTGAGCGTGCTTTGATCCACATCGCCCGGATTGATTTCGCAGGTCCATTCCGACTCTGCCTGAAAATCAAAATGGTCTCGTAAACAATCGACGATCTGCCGCATCTCTTCAGGTGTGAGCGCCGACGGCGTGCCTCCGCCAAAATAAAGCGTTTCAAAACGCAGTCGGCCATAGCGTTGGGCCTGCGCATGGATTTCCCGTTTCAGCGCATCCAAAAAATTTTGGCGCATCTCCGTAGAACGATCCACCGTAATGACAAAATGACAGTAGTGGCACTTTTTTAAGCAGAAGGGAATGTGGACATACAAACCACGACAGTGTGTTGATTCTCTCATAGATCAACGCTTACCAGTGCTTCTCTAGCAACCGGAGCGCAGCCCCCCCCACCCTACTTCATACAAAGGCTCTTCAAAACAAAAACAAAGG
>CAYMUZ010000246.1:0-18443 GCA_964393875.1 uncultured bacterium
ACTTGTTTGGGCGGCGGAAGAAGAGCGCTATAGCCGTATCAAACACGCCTCCGGTTTTCCTGTGCTGGCTCTACGGGCTTGTTTCGACGAGAATGGCCTGCACCCCTCCGATATTGACGCGGTGGCGATTTCAAAAAACCCACGCGCTAATTTTTCACGTAAGATTCTGTTTGTTTTGAAGAATCGGCCCGCCGGTGGATTGGTGTGGGATCGTCTTAAGGCATTCAAACGCTCCGCGCAGTTTGAGAACGACATCAGAGCGGCTTTAGGCGATGCGTCTAAAGAGTTGAGAGCAAAATATGTGCATGTCGAGCACCACATGGCGCATCTTGCGAGCGCGTATTATTTCAGCGGATTTGACAAAGCGGCGGTCTTATCGATCGATGGGATGGGCGATTTTTCATCGACGGTCTGGGGTCTGGGGCAATCCGGGAACATCAAGATTTTTGACCGTGTTTATTTCCCTCATTCCCTAGGCTTTCTTTATACCGCCTGTACCCAGTTCCTCGGTTTTCATCACTTTGGCGATGAATATAAAGTCATGGGTCTTGCCGGTTATGGAAAACCCGTTTATTTAGAACAATTTCGAAAAATTGTGAAATTGAAACCGGATGGGACATTTGAGCTGGACCTGAAATATTTCGTTCATCAGACCGGCCAATCGCGTGTGCGTTGGGAGGGCGGGGCCCCAAAACAGGATGTTTTGGGCTCTCCGGAATGGGGCCGCAAGTTCGGCTTTCCACGCTCACCGGGCGGACCGCTTATGCAGCGCGATTTTAATTTAGCGGCATCCCTACAGGCTGCTCTTGAGGAGGTCTATTTTCATCTACTAAAGCACCTTCACAAAAAAACACAAGCGGAATCACTTTGTCTAGCGGGTGGAGTTGCCTACAACAGTGTCGCGAATGGAAAGATCACACAACAAACGCCGTTTAAGGAAGTTTTTATTCAGCCGGCAGCGGGGGATTCTGGCACCGCCATTGGCGCCGCCGCACAGGCTTATCAGCAGTTGGGTGGGGCGTTAAAAGCGGGCCGTATGAATTGTGCGGCATTGGGATCGCTCAGTAGTGACGCGCAAATTGAGGCCGTACTGCACCGGCGATCGATGCGGTATGAAAAATTAACCGAGGGTGATCTTGTGGTACGCACCGCAAAAACCATCGCGGATGGCAAAATTATCGGTTGGTTTCAGGGGGCGATGGAATTTGGACCGCGCGCCCTTGGAAACCGGAGTATTCTGGCAGACCCCAGAAATCAAAATATGAAGGACATTCTCAATAGCCGGATTAAAAATCGTGAAGGTTTCCGGCCGTTTGCTCCGGCGGTTCCTGTCGAGCGGGCTCGAGAGTTCTTCGAGATGGATTGTGACGAGAGTCCCTTTATGCTGAAGGTGTTTCCTGTGCGAGCCGATAAACAGAGGCTGATTCCGGCAGTGACGCATGTGGATGGAACAGCCAGGGTTCAGACAGTTTCAAAAGAAACGCAGCCTCTCTTTTGGAAACTCCTCAGCGCTTATGGTGTACAAACAGGTATTCCTATTATCCTGAACACATCTTTTAATGAGCAGGAGCCGATGGTGTGCAGGCCGGAAGAGGCGCTTGATTGTTTCCAAAAGACACGGATGGATGTTTTGGTCATAGGGCCTTACTGGCTCGCTCGAAATTCTGGGGGACGTTAAATTTTTGGAGGTTTAAGTGAAAAAAGTTCTGGTGACAGGCGCGGGCGGATTTATTGCGCACCATTTGGTGCAGCGGCTTAAAAAAGAGGGCTGTTGGGTTCGGGGGGTCGATATCAAACAGCCCGAGTTTTCAACATCAAATGCGGATGAGTTTTGTCTTCTAGATTTAAGAGAACCGCAGAATTGCTATCGAGCGATGCAATGTGAAACGAATTTTGACGAGGTCTACCATTTGGCGGCGGATATGGGCGGTATGGGTTTTATCCACTCGGCGGCATGTGACATTATGCGTAACAGCGCATTGATGAACATCCATATGATCAATGCGGCAGCTCAGGCCAAGATAGCCCGGTATTTTTTCTCATCCTCCGTGTGTATCTACCGCGACATGAAACCCGGGGAGCCCGAAATGACTGAAGCGCAGGCCTATCCGGCCTTGCCTGACAATGAATACGGCTGGGAAAAACTTTATGCCGAACGAATGGCTTTTGCCTACGGCCGGCAATCTGGGTTTCAGGTGCGTGTTGCACGGTTTCAAAATTGCTATGGCCCCGAAGGCACCTGGCGCGGCGGCCGCGAAAAAGCGCCTGCGGCTATTTGTCGCAAAGTGGCGGAAGTTCCGGATGGCGGGACGATTGAGGTGTGGGGCGATGGTTCCGCCGTTCGATCTTATACGTACGTAGAGGATATGGTCGATGGAATTTATCGGTTAATGCAATCGAACATTCAAGAACCCGCCAATATCGGGAACCCGGAATATGTGACGGTGAATGAACTGGTCGAGATTGTTGCGCGGGTGGCCCAAAAGAAAATCAAGGTGAGGCATATAGACGGACCCGTTGGAGTTCAATCTCGCAACTTTAGCAATGCGAAAATTTATACGACGGGCTGGCGCGCTCTTTCTAATACCGAGGCTGGAATAAAGAAAACTTATCCCTGGATTGAGCACCAAGTTAAAGCGGCAAAGTGAGAATCCTTCTTGTTAACCAGGTCTTTTACCCCGATGTCGTTGCTACCGCACAACATCTCACGGATGCCGCGATTGCATTTCAAAAGTCTGGGCATGAAGTCACAGCGATATCGTGGAGACGGGGGTACATGGAACCCCACTTGCTTTACAAATCGGAAGAAAATTACCAGGGAATAAAAATTGTACGCATTTGGCCGTTTGCATTTGGCCGGACCCAAAGACTATTTCGAATTCTGGATGCCTGCTGTCTTAATTTGTCATTTCTGATTCGCATTCTGTTCCTGCCCCGATTCGACTGTATCGTTGCATTGACCTCGCCCCCGCTCGTTGGTTTGTTGGCGCTTTTAGTTGCGCGTCTCAAAAAAAGCCGGTTTGTTTATTGGGTCATGGACCTTAACCCGGATGAAGCCATTGAAATAGGCTGGATTAAACGAGGCTCCCCAACGGCCCGCATTCTTGAATGGGGTCTGCGATACATCCTCAAACACAGCGATCGAATCGTTGCTTTGGATAGATATATGAAAGACCGTCTCGTGGTCAAAGGGGCGCAGGCGTCAAAAATCACCGTGATTGCCCCCTGGCCGCATGAAGAACTTGAAGCTGTTTCGCATGAGCAAAACCCATTTCGTAAACAACATGGGTTAGAAAAAAAATTTGTAGTGATGTATTCAGGCAATCACAGCATTTGTCATCCGCTTGATACTTTATTGGAAGCAGCGCTGACTTTAAAAGACGACCCGCAAATTATTTTTATTTTTATCGGCGGCGGTACCCGCGTGACGGATGTGATTGCGTTCAAGGCAAAGCATGGGCTTGAGAATATTCAAGTTTTACCGTATCAAGAAAGGGCAATGCTTAAATATTCGCTTTCCGCAGCTGATGTTCATGCCGCTGTGATGGGCGAGCGCATGGCTGGCATTGTGCACCCCTGCAAAATTTATGGCATTTTACAGCTTGGGAAGCCGTTCATTTATATTGGGCCCGAAGCCAGCCCGTTGAATGATTTGGTTCAGGGGGCAGGGGCGGGGTTTTCTGTGCGGCAAGGGAACGCGGCGGGCGTTGCTGCGGCCATTTTAAATGTGCGAAGTTTAAACCTGCCGGAGTTAGAAGGCATTGCTGCGGCTGAAAAAAAATGTGCCGCAGATTTTTCAGCACGAAATTTAATCTCTCGGCTTCAAGCGGTTTTGGTGAGCGACTAATGGCGTGTGGACATGCCAATACAATGCCCAGCCGAAATGGCCATTAAGTTGTTTATTCACAAGTGGTTACAGCGAGTGGCCGCCAGCGATGCTTGATTAAAATTCCCCAAGGCGATACAATTATATGGAACCAATAACTCCAAATAATTTAATAAAATGGAATTTATAATTCCAAATAAGAAAATAGATTATGGAAACCTTAACTCGTTTTTTTAATCCCCCAAAGCAAAGTTATTTTTTATTTGGGCCTCGAGGCACGGGAAAATCTACCTGGATGCGGTTTTTTTATAAAGACGCCTTCTATCTTGACCTTTTGGCGCCTGATGTTTTTCGGTCACTTTCCGCCAAGCCTGAACGGTTACGTGAGCTGGTTCAGGGCGAGCCTTTGAAAACAACATTCATTATTGATGAAGTCCAGAAAGTGCCGGAGCTGCTGAGCGTTGTGCACCAAATGATCGAGGAAAAGAAAGCAAGGCAGTTCATTCTGACAGGCTCAAGCGCGCGAAAACTAAAACGCTCGGGGGCAGACCTTCTTGGCGGGCGTGCTGTGATGCGTGGGTTCCACCCCTTTATGGCGGCCGAGCTAGCGGGGCGTTTCAATTTTGAGTATG
Source organism: uncultured bacterium (assembly GCA_964393875.1). Taxonomy (GTDB): domain Bacteria; phylum Omnitrophota; class Omnitrophia; order Omnitrophales; family Aquincolibacteriaceae; genus JAHFHB01. Next base: position 4,459 of record CAYMUZ010000246.1, read on the forward strand.
CCTTAGAGTTTGGAACCTTACCACTCATATACCCTTCGTCTAATCCCAAAGATGTTTTGAGCGCCTATGTTGGCCTCTATTTGCGGGAGGAAGTGCAGGCAGAGGGATTGGTTAGGAGCATTGGGAATTTTTCAAGATTTCTTGAAGCGATAAGTTTTTCTCAAGGGGCGCTGTTGAATATCAGCAATGTTGCCCGGGAGTGTGAGATTGAGAGGAAGGTTGTGGAAGGATACGTCGCTATTCTCCAAGATTTGCTTTTGGCGGTAAAACTTTGGCCCTTTACTAAACGGGCCAAACGAGAGATTGTCTCACACCCAAAGTTCTATTATTTTGATGCGGGTGTTTATAGGGCACTGCGGCCGGCAGGCCCGTTGGATCAACCCGAAGAAATTGCTGGCGCAGCCCTTGAAACTTTGATCTTTCAGCATTTGCGAGCCTGGGTGGAGTGTTGTTTGCACAGCCCGCCGCCCGAACTTTACTTTTGGCGATCAAAAAATGGTTTTGAAGTGGACTTTGTAATCTACGGGCCAAATCATTTTTATGCAGTTGAAGTGAAAAACACGGCACGCATAAGGCCAGCGGATCTCAAGGGGCTGAAAGAGTTTGGACAAGACTATCCTCAGGCCAAATTGTTTATGGTTTACCGCGGGAGTGATCAAATACAATGCGGTCAAGTAGTTTGCACTCCGTGCGAAAGATTTTTGCGAAATTTCACACCTGTTTCATCCTCCTTTGGCATGCAGGCTGTTTGAGGGTGCTATGATTTTTAGAGGTATTTCAAAACGCATTCCATTTTTAATTGGGGCCGACCTTTGTGTCATTGTGACCATTTGTCTGTTCCAGTCGTTTCTTCGGTTTGGCCGACTTGATTTATGGGTTCTGCACTCGCCATTTTTACACCTTTCCGCCGTCATTTTCCCAAGTCTTTTTTATATTTTTGATCTTTACTACCCGTATAAATATTTTAAACCCGGTATTACTTTTTTTGAAGTGGCTCTCAGTGTCTGCCTGGGCAGTATGATCCTTGCAGGCATTTCCTATCTGGATAGGTCGTTTACCCTGCCGAGAGCTATTTTCTTTACGATTATGACCATGATGGTGCCTTTTATTTTTGGGGTGCGTCTTCTCTACGACGCGTTGTTTAGAACGCGTTTTCTTGATAAAAATGTATTGATCGTGGGTTCTGGGCCGCTTGCTCATGAGATGATCGCTGTGATTCAAGGAACCGCCCATTCGGGAATGCGTGTCGTGGGCATTATCAGTGAGAGAGAACTGCCCGCAGGAACTGAAATGGACGGAGTTCCGGTGGTTGGAACTGTAGACCGACTGTTATCAGTCATGGATTTTCAAGGGGCTCAGCTTGTGGTGCTTGCGCTGGAAAAAGGCAGGGAAACCTCTGAGCTGCAAATGGCGGCGGATCTTTTAAAAAGGAGCACGTCGGTTACCAGCGCGTTGCATCTTTTGGAGAAGTTGACCGGAAAAATTCCTGACCCTTTGCTAGAAGGACACACTATCTTGGGGCTGATCGCGGATCTGCGAACCAAACCCTACCTTAAACTGAAACGATTGCTTGATGTCGGTGTGTCGCTTGTGCTGTGCGTCATTTTCTTGCCGATTTTTGTGATGGCGGTTTGTCTGTTGGCTTTTTCAGGACCGGGGAAGGTTTTTTTCGTTCAGGAGCGAATTGGCAAAGACAGCCGGCCCTTCAAACTGATTAAACTGCGGTCGATGATGGCGCTAAAAGATGGTCAAATGGCAGTAACCCGTCTCGGCCGATGGCTGCGTAAATATCGAATTGATGAGATGCCGCAAATTGTGAATGTGTTGAAAGGGGACATGTCTCTGGTGGGGCCCAGGCCCGAAGTGTCGTTCTTTGTGGAGCGCTCCCTGGCAAAGATTCCTTTCTACGAGACGGTATTTATGCTTCGGCCAGGGCTGACTGGGTGGGCCCAGGTCAAGTTTCGCTACACGACAACCGTGAAAGACTATCATGAAAAATTTTCATACAACCTGTATTATTTAAAACACATTTCGTTCGTCACCGATGTGCTTATTCTCATGAAAACAGTACGGATTATTCTCTTCGGGTTGGGGGAATGAGCCGTGCGCTAACCCTTTGGAAGGCAGGGTACTTTCTTCTCACCAAAGTCGTCTTTTGACCCCGCCATAAGTTTTTAGCCGCGCAACCACCTCCTGTCCGGGATAGCACCCCTTTGTTTCGCTCGCCGCGGTTTCTTCCAGCCCCGTCTCATTTAAAAACCAGGTTTCATCGAAATCTTTTTTAAAACGAGGTGTTTTATTTTCGAGGCGCTGTCTTTCCAGTGCGTCATGGCCGCAAGGCGAGAGACCTTCTTGCAGCAGTGCGTCAACCGTTTTTTCTGCGCCTTCAACCGGGATGAATAGTGCACGGACCTCTTTGCCAGAGAGAGAAGCATGAGGAGGCATAAGCGTTAGCAGCGCTTTCTCTTTTTCCCTCTCCCGCAAGGTGGGGGAAAGAGCTCTCGATAGAGCTGTGAGGCCGTCAAGGGTCAGATAAACATAACCGTGTGTCATGTCTTCAAGCTGAACATCTTCAGTGATGATGAATTTGTCGAGCAGCGTTAATGAAGGTTCAGCGAGATCGGGTTCCGTATCGAGTAAGAGAAAGTCGCTGAAGGGAAAGATTCGAAAGTCGGCTAGACATTTCCCTTGCGCAGACAAAAAGAGGGCGCGGCAACTTTGTCCGACGGGTACGGCTTTAATATCGTTCGTGAGTATCCGGTTTAAAAAATCGATGCGGTCATTACCTGTGACCTTGATTTTCCCGCGGTGAGACTGATCCGTAAGCATAGCGGAGCGGACTAGTTTTTGATACTCCTCATCCGGCTTTGTGAAATAAGCCGGGATTTTCCAGCCGTTTTCTTCTTTCCAGGAGGCACCCTTTTGCACCCAAAGTGGTTCAAGCGGGAGTGAATGCACAGGGGTTCTCCAAAAGATGGCGCACGATTTTTTGATGCGGGGATGGAAACGCATAGTTGGATAAAGAGGCCGGTCTTATCCAGTGGGTGTGGGCCGAGCGGAGGATTGGCCCCTGCAACGAGGATTCATAAACTTTGAGCGTGACCGAGTATTTGGTAAAGCCATGCTTGAGGGACAGACGGGGCTTTTGCCCCTTTAAGGAGATAGAAAATTTCTTTTCCAAGGCGGCGGGGGTTTTTGCGAACGGGAACATCCACAGCCCGCCCCAACGGCCTGCAAGCGGTTGTTTTTGAATCAGGATCTGCCCTTTGGCATCACGCAATAGGAGGGCTGCCGTTTCGAGTTTCTCGATGGCTGCTGCTTTTTTCCTCACCGGAAATTTTTCAGGTGCGCCGAGTTTTGCGGCAGAACATATTTTCAGAACAGGACAAGTCAAGCAGCTCGGATTCTGGGGCAGGCAGATGGTTGCGCCCAGTTCCATCATTGCCTGATTGAAATCGCCGGGATTTTTTTTAGGAACCAGCGTTGCCGCGATCTTCCAGAGCTTCTCGATAGTCTTTGAATTGTCGATATTCTGTGGGATTGCATAAATTCGTGTCAGGATACGGATGACGTTGCCATCGAGAACGGGCACCTGCTTCCCGAAGGCGATACTGGCGAGGGCTCCGGTGGTGTAGCGGCCGATTCCCTTGATTTTAAGCAGTTCCTCAGGATTGTCGGGAATTTTCCCCTCTTGTTCTCTCACAATTTGCTGTGCGGCCAGATGCAGCATTTTGACGCGCCGGTAATAACCCAACCCCACCCAGAATTTCATCACCGTATCTAACGAGGCATCGGCCAGTGACGATAAAGTGGGAAACTGGGCCATCCACCGCTCATAATAGGGAATGACGGTCGCCACCTGGGTTTGTTGCAGCATGATCTCCGAAACCCAAATGGCGTAGGGGTTGGATGTGTGCCGCCAGGGAAGGTCGCGGGCATTCTTTTTATACCAGTTAAGCAGCCACTTTTGGAGGGAATTTATTTTTTTACGGGTCATGCAGGTATCATAACGGTTTAAAAATTCCACGGCAAGATCCGTGGCATTACTGGCGTTTCGGCGGTATTGCGATGGCCATGAAATTCAGAGTTGATTTTTAATATTTTCATGGTGCTATTGCCCCATGATCAGCACAGAGGGTATTGAAAATCATATTCAGAAAGCGCTGCAGAGAAGCCGGGCTGTTGCTTTACTGGGCTCCCGTCAGTGTGGCAAGACTACCTTGGCTAGAAAGGTCGTCGATATTCATTCCGCCAATTATTTTGATCTTGAGGATAGCGCCAGCGCCATGGCATTGACGGATGCCAAGTCTGCACTCGCGCCCTTAAAAGGGTTTGTCGTGATTGATGAAGTTCAGCGGCAGCCGGAACTTTTTCCAACCTTGCGCGTGCTTTTGGACCGGAAACCTTTGCCGGCCAAGTTTCTTATCCTGGGGAGCGCTTCACCTGAACTATTGCGGCAGTCCTCAGAATCGCTGGCGGGGCGGTAAGTATTTGGACATTTTGACTGGAATGTTTATGATTCGACAACTTCAGCCATGGCATGCAAACATCAAAAAGAGGCAAGTGAAAACCCCGAAGATCTATGTCCGTGACACCAGCATTCTCCATTCTTTGCTTGGTTTAAAAACAGAATTGGATATTCTTCGGCACCCTCGATGCGGCGCATCGTGGGTGGGCTATGTGATCGAAGAAGTTATGAGGTCTGTGGAGCCTGACGATATCTATTTCTGGGCGACGCACAACGGTGCTCGAGATCGATCTTGTTTTTTTTAAAAGCGGGCGCATGTATGGCGTTGAATGCAAACGCGCTGATGCGCCTGCAATGACACCCTCCCTAAAAATAGCTCTTAAGGATTTGGATCTTGAGCGCGTTGCCGTCATCTATCTTGGCGAAAAACGGTACGGGCTTCATCCACAAGTTGATGTGGTTCCCTTCACAATGATTGCCAAGGGCATGATGCGCCAAGACCAGCAGCAGAACCCACACCTCCAACCGGATGAGTTCCAACAGGATGCAGAGACGGAAAAACTTAACGATGGCAGGTTCTCGGTGGGTATTTAAAAACTCCTGAATTGGGGCAGGGCACTGAAGGTAGGTCTGCTACTTTTAAAAAATTCTTTGGGCAATGGTGCCGATTTCGGCGAAATCATTCGGTTTTTCTCCGAAGACAATTTCAAAGAAATCAACGATACCCTGAGGTGATTGTAACATATAATACTCTTTATGAATCAAGTGGTAGGAACCCTTAGAGCATCAACCGCATGAGCATAACCGTCGCTGTTGATGTTATTGAGACTGATCAAGAAGGATTGATGCCGCCATTAAAGTCGGATTAGCTGGAGCGCCTTGAGACGTATGATGTGGATCCCAAAGTGGGCGGGGCCGGCGGTAGGGTGATTCAGTTTTTTGATGGCGCTGAAAAGAAATAGCCGCCTTAAAAAATTTTCTAAAAATTATTTTGGTATGGGCGACTTGAGGGCAATTTATATCGAGACGATTTCCTGCGATGAATGATTCTGTAGGCTGGAAAACAGACTAAATCCGTCCGAAGTTTTTCAAAACAGCTTCAAGTCCTATCAAGAACCGAAAGTAACTTGGCGCAGATTGCCGAGCCGCTTCAGTGTAGGTTTGCTGTACTTCAGCGCTATAGATTTTTTAGGCGTTTTCTTTTTATTTGGTGTGCGCATATAACTGGAATATAACAGTAGAATTGGGCCGTGTCAAGTGTCAGCGATTCCAAAAAACAAAGGAGGATTTCGTGCAAGTCAAAAAGAAAAAGAACAATGGATTTATACAGCGAAAGGATCAGGTAGTCTGGAGGTCGTTGAAAGAAAAGGGATTTCTTTTGGATCTAAAAAGCGGTGCTTATTTTGAGGTTAACTCTTTCGGCTTAACGCTTTGGAAGCTGTTGGATGGAAAGAGAACGGTAGCAGAACTGACTCTTTTAGCAAGTCGAAGATTCACAATACCTCTGGAAAGAATCCGCGAAGACGTTTACAATTTTATCAACGATCTAAAGCGTAATAAGCTCATTGAGATCGTCTAAGGCCGATGGTTTTTAATTCGCTGACATTTGCGCTATATTTCGTAGTGACTTATGCCGCTTATTTGTTTCTGCAGAAGCATCACAAGTTTCAGAATCGATGGCTTCTTGGGGCCAGCCTTTTTTTCTATGGCTGGTGGGATTGGCGTTTTCTTTTCCTCATGGGTTTTACCATTGGGGTTGATTACTTTATTGCCAAGGCCATTGCGCACACTGAACTCTCCGGAAAGAGAAAACTCCTGCTGATGTTGAGCGTGGCCAGCAATTTGATTGTTCTCGGATTTTTCAAGTATTTTAATTTTTTTATCAACAGCTTCGATCGATTAATGAATCTTTTCGGAGTTTCCGCGCATGGGCCCGTCTTGCATATTATTCTCCAGATAGGCATCTCCTTTTACACCTTTCAGGCTATGAGTTATGTCATTGACGTGTATAGAAAACAACTGAAGCCCGCAGAGAATCTCCTGGATTATGCGGCTTTCATAACCTATTTCCCGCAGTTGGTGGCTGGCCCCATCGAAAGAGGCATTCACCTGCTTCCACAAATATTAAAACCAAGGATTATAACGCTGGAGGGATTCTACCAAGGCTGTTATCTGATTTTATGGGGGTTGTTCCAAAAGGTATTTGTCGCTGATAATCTCGCCAAAATTGTTGATCCTGTTTTTGCTTTGCCCGCCACCCCTGACGGTTTGTCCATCCTCATTGCCGTGTATGCGTTTGCTTTGCAAATTTATTGCGACTTTTCAGGCTATTCGGACATTGCCAGAGGCCTGGGAAAGTGTATGGGGTTTGATATTATGATCAATTTCAATTTGCCGTATTTTTCAACGAATCCGCGGGAATTTTGGGAAAGATGGCACATCAGCCTTTCGATTTGGCTGAGAGATTATCTTTATATTCCTCTGGGAGGGAATCAAAAGGGACATCTCATAACTTACCGCAATCTTATCCTGACCATGCTGATGGGCGGACTTTGGCATGGGGCCCGATGGACTTTTGTGCTCTGGGGCGCTTATCACGGCCTGCTTTTAATCAGCTACCGCATGGCAATGCCTTTTTTAAAGGGAATGCCGGGGCCATCGAATAGGATTTTGGCGGGCATGTGGTTTTCTATGAAAGTGATCTTTTTTTTTCATCTCCTAGGCTTCGGCTGGCTTTTGTTTAGGGCGCAATCTTTATCACAGGTCACGCAAATGCTGCAGACTCTATTTTTCTGTTTTCTGCCCTCGGTTGGTTCGTTATGGCACCAATCGTTGATCCAGCTTCTGTTTTTTTCGGGATTCTTTCTTTTCGTACAAGGTTATCAGTATTTCAAAAAGGATTTGCTTGCGGTCACTCAATTGCCGTTTTTGGCAAGGTGGGGATTTTATTATGTGCTGCTATTTGGCATCCTTTGCTTTGGCGGAATATACCAAAATACGCAGTTCATTTATTTCCAATTTTGAAGAGCGCGGTTTATGAAAACTCTTTCGACTTCCAATGTGGTAAGGTTTGGGTTCAAGCTGGGTTTATTTTTGCTGCCCGTTGCGCTCATCGCCGGGACTTTTTTCATCGCGGATCCCTTCAAGGTCCTTTATCGGTATGACAACTTTTATGCTGACTCGGATCAGCCGGGTGTCGTCTTGAGCAGGGGCTATGTTTCGGCAGAGATTTTTTTGCGGCAGCGCGAACAATATCGCTACGACTCATTCATCCTCGGGTCTTCAAGGTCGCTGGCATTTCTGACCGAAGACTGGATAACATATATAGGGGCTTCGACTCCTTTTCACTTCGATGCTTTCGGGGAATCTCTTTTTGGTGTTTGGGCCACTGTCAAATTTATGGATCGATTGGATACTCCCATCAGGAATGTTTTGTTCATCTTGGATCCGCTTCTATTGAGAAATGTTACAGGGGCAGAGGGTCTTGTTGTGAAACATCACCCTGATATTTCCGGCCTGCCGAGAGTAAAATTTTATTTCAAGTTTCTTAGAAGGTATCTATCCGAAGGTTTTTTTATTCGCTATTTGGACTTGAAATTATTTAAAACGTACAGACCGTATATGAAAAAATATATAGGCCCTCACCACTTTTCTTGCGATCCCGTTACGAATGATTGCTTGTTGGGGTGGCGGGACGAAATGATTGCTGCGGATCCGGAAAATTATTTTTCAGACAAAGCCCTCTTTTATCCCAGGGATCATTTGGAAAAGCGAGGCTATGGTGTGATGATTAAAGAAAGACAGCTTTTAATGCTGCGGGAAATCAATGCGGTTTTTAAAAATCACCACACAAATTTTAAAATCGTTATCAGCCCTTTATACGACCAGCAAAAAATCCATCATAGTGATTTGGAGTCGCTGCGATCTGTGTTTGGAGCTGGCAACGTCTATGATTATTCCGGCGTCAATCCCTTGACGAGTGACGTTAAAAATTATTACGAGCCCCAGCATTACAGACCGGATGTTGCCAGGGCGATTCTGAGAGAAATTTATGCGGCCTAAAATTTTTTCAAAGAAGTCTTCGCGCATTAAGGTTTCTGTGATTATGCCGGCCCGCAATGCTGAAAAATACGTCGATGAAGCGATCGGGTCAGTTCTTAAACAGAGGAGGACTGTTTTCGAACTTTTGGTAGTCGACGATGCCTCTACGGACGGAACATGGGACCGGATTCAGACCTACAAGCACAGTCCAAAGATACGAGCCTGGCGCTTTCGAAAACAAAAAGGTGAGGGAGCCGCCCGAAATTATCTGATCGCGCGCGCCAGAGGCCGGTACCTTGCTTTTTGCGATGCCGATGATGTCATGCTTGCCGGTAATCTGTTTGTTTTGTCGCGCATCCTGGACCGTCATCCGTCCGTAGGGGCTGCTTATGGGGACTTGTATGTGGCGCCGCTCCGGGGCGGTCTTAAAATCAAGCGGCGGTTTATGCCGGAAAAATCTTGGGATTTGCTGGGCGGCTGTTTCGCCCATGGCGGGACTTTGATTCGGCGGTCTATGATGCGTAAGGCCGGAGGGTACCGACCGCAATTTAAATTTTTTGGGGACTGTGATCTCTTTTTGCGTCTTTCCGAATTAACGTGCTTTTATCACCATGCCGGAAAACCGCTTTACCGGCAGAGACAATCCCCTGGGTCACTTTCTGACCAGCCTTTAAAAAAACAACGAGAAACATCTCAAATTCTTTTGCGTGACGCAATTCAAAGGCGCTATGGCTACAGAACCCAATGGTGAGTTGAGGTGGTAGGCCAAACACTGAATAAGCAGCCGGATGCGCTTGTGCTTGTTTTTGGCCAGAAAGCGAAGGGGCTTGAAGCCGCCATTATTTTCGGCACCAGCATGTGGCCTTTTATTCCATCAGGGGCAGAACTTCAGCTTGAAGCTGTATCTGCCCAGGACATTGGCGTAGGAGACATTGTCTCTTTTTTTCTTCATCCTGATGTGTCCGTGACCCATCGTGTGGTCCGGGTGCTGCGGAACGGATCAGCATTTTCTTTTCTAACCAAAGGTGACAACCGGTTAATTCCGGATGCGGTCATCTCCCATGACAAAATTCTTGGGAGGGTGATCAGGGTCGGGGAGACAGACATCCGTTTCTTTGCGTGGCGTGTGTTAGGCTGGATCGTCGCCGGCATATCCCACGGCCAATTTTTAATTTGGCGCCGTTTGGCGGATAGTCCGTTGAATGGTTTACGGCACCGGCTTGAACAAAAAGGCATCTTCCCAAGAATCCATGCGAAGTGGTGGCTTAAAAATCTCACCAATCCCGTAGCTTGGTTAACGCGATTGATCTTGGCAGGAAAGAGGCTGAATCTTTTGCTTCTGCGTGGTCAGCTGCTTTGCCGGGGCATTCATGTGCAGCGTTCATGTACCCCGGACACACCAGCGATGATTCAGATTTTAAACGAAGAGTTTCCGGGATCAATGGTAAGCGCCGGTCGTTTTACCGAGGGGTTTTTTGCCAAATCACGTGATCAAACGCCACTATTTTTTTTAATAAAAAGCTCGAAGCGCCTTCTCGGGTGGGCGCTTGCGACGCCCGATGGCGAGATCAATATTTTTGTATTAAGCGCAGAAGGTTGGCAGGCAAAAGCCGGGCCGCTCCTATTTGACGAAACGCTTGCATGGTTCAGAAAAAAAAAGGTAAGACAGATTTTCCTGAATGTACAGCTGGACTCCATGGCTTCGGAAGGCATTGTCATGACACCGCTTTTGGCAATGGCGTCGGAGGTTGGATTTGAGCCAAATAATATCTCATATGATTTGGTTGTCTCTGCGGAAGCCTGGCGCCGGCCGCAAAGCCGAAAAGCTTTTGAAGATTGTACCGTCAGATCTTGCCATGAAGCTGATAGCGCTGCAGTGGCAGATTTTTTTAGGCGTAATGGCAGCGAGGTGCGCGCAAATCTTTTCTTAAAAAATATTAAAAACATGTTGTTACCGCCAGGCAAAGGCATCTTGGTTGCGTCCTCCGGGGATTTTATTATTGGATTTCTTCGGTATGTTTGTGAAGGCAGCATCGACTATGCAGAGCTCCCGTGGAGCTGGATTTTTTTGGAACCCTCGTGCCGCTGGGGGTATCTTTCATGGTTTTTGGTAGACAAAGCCCATCGGGGGAGAGGGATCGAGGTTGCTCTGGCGCAGGCAGCTTTTGAGAGCCTGTCATGCCTTGGATGCCGGCAAATCTATTGTGGAACTGAGCGCCGGGGCCTAGGTAGACTTTATCACCGGTTTGGTTTCAGAGAGTGCCGCAGGTTTGTGAGGTTAAGGAGGCTTGAAAAAGAATGAAAGTTCTTGTCTCTGTGATTATGCCGGCCCGCAATGTCGAAAAATACGTCGATGAAGCGATCCGGTCAGTTCTTGAACAGCGGGGGACTGTTTTCGAACTTTTGGTAGCCGATGATGCCTCTACGGACGGAACATGGGACAGGATTCAGGCCTGCCGGCCCAATACCAAGATGCGTACTTGGCGCTTCCGGGAACACAAAGGGGTGGGAGCCGCCCGAAATTATCTGATAGCACACGCTAGAGGCCGGTACCTTGCTTTTTGCGACGCCGACGACAAGATGCTCCCCGGACTTCTTCGGGCGCTTTGCCTGGCCTTGGATCGGAACCCGCAAGCAGGTGTGGCTTACACGGATCGGTTAGTGAATGACTCATCCGGCAGACTGCGGCTGCGCCTTCGCAGTCGCGGTCCCGTCGAAACATGGGATCTTATCGAGGGGACAATCTCAAATGGCGGGGCTATTGTTCGTCGCTCCCTGATTAAAAAAGTCGGTGGTTTCCGCCAGGATTTATCTTATTTGGAGGATTGCGAATTATTTTGGCGCTTGGCGGAAGTCACCCGGTTTGTGTACGTTAAGGGAAAGCCGCTTTATTTTTACCGCCAGCGCCCCGGATCGCTTACGGAGCAATTCAAAAAAAAGGCGAGCACGATTCAATCGAAACTTTTACGTGAGATTATCAAAAGACGCTATGGGATTAGGGTGCGGTGGCCCGCCAAAATCTCGCCTATGCCTAAGCGCAACCTAGGAAAGTGGGCGGGCGGGTAAGCATGGACTCTCGTCTTAATCGGCTGATTCGTTCCCAGGGTGCCAAAATCTATTTTTATGTCCACAGTATGGCAGATCTTTACGCTGTCGGCGGATGGGTTGCCGCACTCGGGATACCAAGGAAACAGGTCCTCCTTAAAAAGATCGGTCGAGAAATCGATCTGAAAAAAGCACGAGAAGTACTCCCTGGATTTTTTTTCACGGGGTGCCCAAGACCGCCCAAGAATACGGTGCTTGTCAAATTTGACACAGAAGGTCCGGCGCGTCTTGACGAGGATGGAAGCCTCATCGCCACTTACGATCCTTTTAAATATTTTTTTCCGCGACGACGCTTGCAAAAAAACAAAAGCCGGATTCGTCTTGCCATGCAACTGGCTAAACCCCGCAAGGTGATCATTGTTTCCTGCACGACCGCTGATGAAGTTCAATTTGTCATACGAGCGTGTAAAAAACTCCAGGGGCAGCCAAGGCCGCTTTTGATTTTTGCGATGAGGAGGCCGGATCCACTATTGGCCAAAAGGGCTTCGAAACGGGAAGGATTGAGAGTTTTAGACAGGCGGTCCCGCCGTGAACCCCTTTTGGATTTTGGCGCATTCGATGTTGTGATGCTCAATACCATGGGTGAACTCTTTGATCTGATGCCTGCGGCGGATCTTGCGATTGTTGGCCATGATCGTAATATTTTTGAGCCGGCTTTTCTCGGAGTGCCCGCTCTCTATTTTAAACGGCCTTTAAAAATGAGTCGCAAAGACGCGCAATTGGCACGGTGGTTCAAGCTTTATTGGAGGAAAAACCGAACAGCTAAAATGCTGCTGGACCGTTATGGAGGGGCAGCACCTATTCGGATGAAATCGCTATGCCGGCAGATCGACCATGTCCTGCGTAAACCAGCATCTATGATTCGCGGGACAGGCTGCGCTGTCCAAATGCTTTACCGAGAAATTCTGCCGGCCGCACGCCGGGAAATTCTAGCCTTACTATTCGCGCGTATGACGCCGCCGAAGTGGAAGCCTCTTCAAGTAAACAGCGATGGCCTCATCAATGATGATTAAATTTTGTGATAAAACTCAATTTCCACTGGTAAAGGATAAATTTCCCCTTCAAAAAAAGGCCAATAAGAATAGTTTTCAGCCGGGCCTTGATGCGCCGCCGGTGCGAGCGGACCTCTTGATAAGAAACAACCACCTCAAGAGAGGGGTAATGATTCGCAATGCCATAGATCAACCGGTCCCACCATTTTTTTCTTTTCACCGTGCAATGGGCATTCTGGCCATCCGGTAAAAAATTAACGGCCGGATTACACGAAACATGAAGGTAAACGAATTTTCCGGAAAAATGAAAAATTTCATCAATGATCCAAGGCAAGTCCTCGACCGGACAATGCTCTAAAACGTCGGTTGAAATAACGCCATGATAAACCGCATCAGGTAGCGTCATATAAGGGTCGTATGCCGGATCGTAAAGACGGAGTTCTAAAATCCCCCACCACTTTTGAAGAGAGGGGACGGAGATCCCGCTTTTTAGAACGTGCCGTTCTGCATAGAGCGCTCCTTTTCCGCAGCCATAATCCAAAAGTGTTTCAGCCGCATATTTTTGGATCAGGGCTTTAATTTGCTCAATGTGCGGCAAAAGGCTCTTTCCCGGGAAGGAACGTTCTGGCATCACCTTGAGAAGCAAATTTCCTTCTTGATGCATCTTTTTATAGAGGGCGATCAACCTCTCGTACCGTTTGCTTGGATGGCAGCGCGAGTAAGGGCATGATAGAAGCGGATTTTTTCCTTCAATTTTCCCGCCCGGATTCCCGTTTTTATGCAGTGTGTACATATCCAGTAGGATGGCCTTGTTTACCCAACAGGGGCGGTTTGCTTACATTCCGTAGCCAGCCAACGGTCAACGCATTCGCTGGAAGAAGTCCCATATGGCGGTCCGTAATAATCAGCTATTCTTTTTCTCGCAGCCGCCAAAGCCTCTCTTGTTTCGGGATCGAAGAGTATTTTTCGAATCGTCGGGGCAATCTTCCAGAGCTGGCGCACCTCAATCGCAGCTCCTTCGTCAAGAAAGACATAGACGTAAAACCGGCTTGCGGGATTGAGAACAACTACCGGCTTGTCCAACAGAATGGCATCGAAAGCGGTTACGGAAGTGGTTGTGAACAGCAGTTCACATGCCATGAGCAGATCTTTTAATTGGAGTTCTCTCGTTACAATTACATTTTGAATGCCCACCGGCTTTTTAAAACGTCGGTGGGTTCCCAGCGGGTGCGGTCTCACAACGAGAAGTTTGTTCGGAAACTCCCTCATGGCATCAACCAGATGCTCTAGGACCAAATTTTCTTCCGGGAAATCCTGAAGGGTTAGAAAAAACATTCCGGTGTATGCTTTCTGGACATTCAATCGTTTGAGAATATCCA